>CAYTIZ010000044.1:0-12765 GCA_964437885.1 uncultured Enterobacteriaceae bacterium | reverse complement strand
CCAGAGGATAAAAGAACAATCGTGCAAAGGTCTTTTATTCTGTAAAAAACTGTTGTCTATACGATATTAAAATAGTTTCAGTTGCTCCGGCCGGAGTTATATCCAGATCGAAAACAATAGTTTCTTCGTTGCTAACAGGCAGTTCACCAATGTAATAAACAGCAACAGGATCAGACTCTTTGATTTCTCTAACTGTTACATTTTTCAACTGACTGCTAAGATTTTTTGCAATCACATTGATTGAAGCAGAAACTGGCATTTCTCCATCAGCTTGCTTTTCGAGGATGGAAATATTCATCATTGCCCTGTTTTTACTGCGTGATATTTTGTAACCACGCGCGACTTCTGTAGGTAATTGATCAGTAGTTAATGCATTGATATGAACGGTATAGTTACCGAATTCTTTGTCGTGAACATTCGCTTCATAAGCAACCCGGGTAGAATTTGACTGATCTGTAGCGGACTGCTGCTCGCAAGCGCTAAGTAAAATCAATGGTATCAAGAGGAATGCTAGTGTAACTGCTTTTCTTGTTCTCATTATTTCCGTCTCCATATCAGCCTTGAGAAACTACTAAGTCTTCATACTATAGTTTATTTTGATTCATAACGAGCTGAGAAGTTCTCAAGCTGATTTGTTTTAATCGCCAGAGATACTATCCAGTGGCGCTGATTTTATCTTAATAAAGCCGCCATTTTTTACTTATAGTTTGCACATCTGTATTTTCGCTGCATCGCACCATTTTGTAGCATCTATTCATTTTTATGCACCAATGTTGTTTTAAAAACAGACGTATTTTCCGGTGATTTTAAGCCAATGAAATCAGATTAATTGAATAAAAAACAATAACTTAATAGATTTATTAGTGGTTTGGCAAGAAGCTTGCTCTAAGCCTTTTATTTAATTGATATTGTATAGGAGTGTTTATTTCAATGAGTGTAGTGAAGTCATCATTTAATCTGTTTTCGTTTAGCGGCAAATTCAAGGTTCTTCATTTAACCTGGGTTGCATTTTTCCTGTCATTTGTTGTGTGGTTTAACCATGCACCTCTATTAGTAATGATTAGAGATACCTTTGGCTTATCTGATCAGGAAGTAAAGATACTGTTAATTCTTAATGTCGCGCTAACCATACCTGCACGAATCATCATAGGCATGTTGGTTGATCGGTTTGGTCCACGAATTGTTTTTTCTTCATTGTTGTTCAGTTCGAGTTTTATCTGTTTCTTTTTTGCATCAGCACAAAGTTTTGAAACCTTGGCGCTTGCCCGATTTATGTTGGGCTTTGTTGGAGCCGGGTTTGTCATTGGTATTCGCATGATTAGCGAGTGGTTTCCTGCGAAACAAGTTGGTCTTGCTGAAGGAATTTATGGTGGTTGGGGTAATTTTGGTTCAGCAGCGGCAGCAGTTACCTTACCCACTCTTGCAATGATGTTTGGTGGAGATGATGGTTGGCGTTATGCAGTAGGAATAACGGGTGGACTTATTCTTATTTATTCATTCATCTATTTTTCTTTAGTTACCGATACCCCGGAAGGCTCAACCTATTTTAAACCTAACAAAGCTGGCGGCCTAGAGGTGACTAGCAAAGGTGATTTTTTTCTATATCTGTTAATGAATATTCCGCTCTATGCAGCGTTAGGTATTTTAGCCTGGAAATTATCAAGACTGGATTTATTAAGTCTGATGGTTACTTATATTATTTATAGTGTCTTAGTCTCTCTTTATTTGTATCAATGTAAAAAAATATATCAAGTTAATACGGGAATATTTAAAACACCTGTTCCCGATATACATCGTTATAAATTTAAACAAGTCGGTATACTGAGTCTCTGTTATATGGTGACCTTTGGTGCAGAAATAGCAGTCGTATCGATGTTGCCATTGTTCTTTAAAGATATGTTTGATTTATCTATTGTACAAGCAGGTCTCATAGGTTCATGCTTTGCGTTCATGTGTTTAGTTGCTAGACCAATAGGTGGCATGGTTAGTGATAAGTTAGGTCGTAAACGTTCATTATTAATCATGCTAATAGGTGTCGTTATTTGTTTTGCAATCATGAGCCATATTAATAGTAGTTGGCCTCTTTATATTGCTGTTATGGTAACAGTGACTTGTGCCATGTTTGTATTGGGTGGTGCGGGTGCAGTATTTGCCATTGTGCCATTAGTAAAGCGACGATTAACAGGACAAATTGCCGGGATGACAGGAGCTTATGGTAATGTTGGTGGAGTCACGTTTTTAACGGTATTGTCATTCGTTGAGCCTTCAACATTTTTTCTGGTCATATCGGGAACGACATTAGTTGTTTTATTTGCAGTTCTATTTCTGGATGAACCTGAAGGTTCAATGGTCGAAGTTTTACCAGATGGGACTGTACAGTTAATCGAAGTTACATAAATATATCTTCTTCAACATGTATGACAAAAGTAGTGTAGTACAAGTAAACTTTGAGGTTCTGTTGATTTTATCTACAGGATATTTTTTACTTGGTTTCGATAATTAAAAATTATTATGGCATCAAAGTTAAAAGTAACTGTTGGACAATTCTCTGATCGAGGTGATAAGCCGACGAATCAGGACTGTTGTGGTATAGAGATACCGGATGAGGTGCTGTGTAAATCCAAGGGTATCGCTATTGCTATTGCTGATGGTATTAGTAGTAGTGAGCATAGTGAGGAAGCAAGTGGCGCTTGTGTTACTGGCTTTCTTGCAGATTATTTCAGTACGCCGGAAACGTGGTCAGTAAAAAAATCAGTGCAACAGGTTCTTACCGCACTTAATAGTTGGTTATATAGTCAAGGAAAACAGGAACGAAACAAGCATAGAGGCTATGTCTCTACACTCAGTGCATTAGTACTTAAATCAACGACATGTCATGTCATTCATATTGGTGATAGTCGTATCTATCAATTACGGGAAGGTTATTTAAAACAGCTCACGATTGATCATAAAACATGGGTATCAAAAGATAAAAATTATCTGAGTCGCGCTATGGGCGCCGACACCCATCTGGAGATTGATTACAGTAAGCATACGATAGAAAAAGGCGACTTCTATATTCTTACAACGGATGGTGCACATGAGTATGTCAGTGAAGAAGAACTGTTAAATATTATTCAAGAAAATAAAGATAATCTGGGTAAGGCAGCAGAGATAGTTGTTCGGCGAGCTCAAAAAAACAACAGTTCGGATAATATCACTTGTCAGTTAATAATGATTGACGAACTTCCTGATCAAGATCCTAATGATGTATACCAGCAATTAACAGAGTTACCTTTTCCCCCTGAACTTTCTGAAGGAATGATTATCGATGGTTATCGAGTCATTAGAGAAGTCAGTAGTAGTAATCGCTCCCAATTATATCTGGTTGAAGATACTGAGACGGGAATGAAATTTATTCTGAAAACTCCCTCTGTTAATTATGAAGATGATCTTGCTTACATCGATCGATTTATTCGTGAGGAATGGATAGGACGGCGAATTAACAATCAGCATGTCGTAAAAATTTATGAACCTACACGTCGGCGACGTTTTCTTTATCTCATCTCTGAATTTCTGGAAGGTTCAACACTTAGACAATGGATGCGTGATCATCCTGAACCGGAACTCGATGAAGTTCGATTGATTGTCGAGCAAATTGGCAAAGGTTTACAAGCCTTTCATCGTCTGGAGATGTTACATCAGGATCTAAAACCGGAAAATATAATTATTGGTCAAGCAGGTACTGTTAAGTTGATAGATTTTGGTTCCACAAAAGTGGCTGGTATAGCGGAGATTAATTCTCTTTTGGAACAAACTAATTTGTTAGGAACAAAAAACTATACTGCACCTGAATATGCGAATGATCAACCGGGGACGAACCGATCAGATATTTTTTCATTGGGTATCATTACTTATCAAATGTTGTCAGGGAAACTGCCTTATGGAAATATGCCAGAAAACTGGAAGACGAACGATTTCAAAGATAAACTTGTATACATACCTTTGACTGACTATAACGTTTTAGTACCAAAATGGATTAATGCAACTTTAAAGAAAGCAGTTGCTCCGGAGCCTATGAAACGCTATGAAGAGCTATCTGAGTTTATGTATGATCTGCGACATCCTAATCCGAAATTATCTATTGAAGATACTCGCCCGTTGCTTGAACGAAACCCGGTTAAATTTTGGCAAGGTCTTTGTGCTATTTTTATGGGTATTATTATTTACCTGCTAACTCTTATTGCGCATTGAAAAGATAAAAAATATTTCAATTGTTTATTGAAATGAATTATTTTTAAGTATTTTGGTCAATATGAAAGTACACAGGCAAAATAAGGTTACAGGATTAATAACATCGGGAATGAAATCTATAGTCATTAAATATGTTATTTTATTTTTTTTTCTTACTCCTGTTACACATGCTGGCGTCACGCATTCCGAAACGAAATTTCCAGTTAATATTGTTATTGAATATAACAATGAGCAACTAGATCTGGTTTTGACCGGTTTAACTATTCGCAAAAAGTTTTTTCTGAAGATATATAGCATGGCCCATTATATTGAACAGAAATCAGATGTTTCAGACTCAGATACTTCAGGTGTTGAAATTTACAAAAATATTTTATTAAACAATGATGCCAAGCAGATATCGATGATTTTCTTGCGGGCACTGTCTGCAAAACAGATTCAGAAGTCGTTAATTTCGGGGATTAAATTAAATTCCAGTGAAGAAGAATATTTGTTAATCACGCCACAGGTTGATGAATTTATACAAGCGATAGATGGAGATGTTGAGCAAGGAGACGAATTTATTATTCGCTGGCTTCCTGATAGCACCTTAGTTTCGATTTTTCAGGGAGAGCAGATTAGTGCCATCAAAAATCACATTTTTGCCAAAACACTATGGTCAATCTGGTTTGGTAATGACTCTATTGTCGACAGGAAATCCCTGATTAAAGAATTGTTAAGCAGTTCCTGAATGAATAGGCATATTCAGATATCTTTACATGATAGTATTGAAGGAATATATTACGAAGCTATACTGCCAGCCTTTAATTTTGCTTGTAGTCAGCCCGTCAACAAAACCCAGAATTACACATATTATAATTTAACCGATGAAAATTGTTAAAGGTGAACTTAGCCTAGGTCGATTTCTAGTCCCTTACCGCATTTATGGTGAGGCACAGAAGACCATAATCTGCATTAGTGGTGCCAAACAAACAATGGCCGCCTGGCGCTCTTTCGTCAGTCACTTTGTTAGTGAATATTCAGTCGTCGTCTTTGATCTACCTGGACAAGGTAGAGCGACTATATTGTCAGGTGCCCCCAGCATTACTTTTGATGAGCAAATTGATGTTTTGCACAATATTGTCAAAGAAACTAATCGCAATGGAACAGTGATTCTGGCAGCGGCTTCATGGGGAACGATCATCTCTGCTGCATTAGCGGCGCGCCAGCCTGAATTAATCGACAAAATGATACTCGGCAGTTTTGGTGCCAAACCTAGTAAGGCGGTCATTGATATAATCCGAGCAGGACAAAAATTATTCGATAGCAACAAAACTGATGATATTGCTCCTTTGATGATAGAAAAATTTGGTCAACATATACCTGCGACACAAAAGAAGCAGATGATTGAGCAATTCCGAGGTATGAGTCGAGAGCAATTCCTCAGCTTTTACGAACATTGTGAATTTGTCGGACAAGCATCGGATATTGGAGACTTTGTTGATTTGGGCAATATTACTGCTTCTACACTTGTCTTGAGTGGTGAGTATGATGCTATTCTTGATCCGAGTGATATTGAAAGTGCCTCAGCAAGAATCCCTGATTGTGAATTCAAAATGATTCAGGGCGCCGGACATTTTCTGCATTGGGAGCGAGCCGAAATTTTGCATACTTATAGTGAGTTCCTTGCCAGATAGCGGTCTGGTTTCCTCTGAACATCTCCTCATGTCCGAACTGGAATTAGCATCTGTCGATAAGGTCTCATTTATTGATTCAAAAGAATTCTCTGATTCCTATTTCAATACACTGCAACCATTGGTAATTCAGGAGTTGGCAAAATCATGGCCAGCCTCTGAAAAATGGACACCTGATTTCTTCAAAGATCAGCATGGTAGCAAGCAGGTTAAGGTTTTCGATGGTAGTTTTGTTACAGCGGGGAAGAACTACATGTCCAGACTAAAGACCATTCCTTTGAGAGAATATATTGATCTGGTGATGACTACATCACAGGATCTACGCATGTTTCTCTACAATATCAAATCCGAGATACCGGAACTGGTCGATGATATTATTTTCCCGTCTTTAGTGGATGGTCTCTCAAGAAATTTTATTTTTATGTTTTTTGGTTGCAAGGGATCTGTCACACAGATGCATTTTGATATTGATATGTCACATGTTTTTCACACGGTACTCTATGGAAAAAAGACGGTTTACCTATTTCCTTACGAACAAGGAAAGAACCTGCATCGATATCCATTCACTTGCCGAAGCTATGTTGATGTTGAACAACCAGATTTCGAACAGTACCCAGGATTAAAAGAGGTACAAGGTTATAAAGTAGAACTTGAAGCGGGAGATACCTTGTACATACCCAGTGGATATTGGCATCATATTATCTATGACGAACCCGGTTATGCAATATCGCTTCGCTGCAGTAATCGTACATGGTTAGGTAAACTACATGGTTACTACAATCTATTTGTTATGGCTTCAATTGATACTTTGATGAATAAGATCTCACCGCAGATCTGGTTTGATTGGAAGAAACAGCAGGCTTTGAAAACTTACTAGCACAATAAATTTTCAAGTCCCTGTCATATTTTAGCTTTAGCCAGGGCTTTAAAATTAAGCATTATTAATTCAGAATTTTTCGTAGTTATTATTCAAATCTATTTATATTTATGCCGGCACTTGTTTGGTGCACTGCAATAATATGTGCTCAAGTCCAGTGCAAAAAATTTAAGTAAATATGAAATAATATTTATATATTATTATACAAAACAATAGCTTATAAATATTTCATCGTCTGGCACACTAGCTGCAATAGCCCTGCTAACGTAGAACACTTGAACACAAATTCTTATGAGTAAACAAAATCTGGTTGTTATTGGCAACGGTATGGTTGGACAGGCATTTCTCGAATATCTAGTCGAGCGAGATGTCCAACAAAAATACAACATCATTACTTTCTGTGAGGAATCTCGTCCGGCTTATGATCGTGTTCATCTATCAGAATTCTTTAGTGGTAAAACTGCAGAAGAGTTGTCACTGGTCGAAGATGAATTTTTTGAACAAAACGAAATTACAATTCATATCGGTGATAAGGCGGTCAGGATTGATCGTGCAAGCAAGCAAGTTCTTTCTGAAAAAGGACTCACTATACATTACGACAAACTTGTTTTAGCAACAGGATCATATCCCTTTGTACCGCCTATGCCGGGACATGACCGTGATGATTGTCTGGTTTATCGCACGATTGATGATTTAGAAGCAATTACGGCTGCAGGTAACAAAGGCAAAGTCGGTGTCGTCGTCGGCGGTGGTTTGTTAGGTCTTGAGTGCGCCAATGCAGTTAAGAATCTTGGGTTAGAAACTCACGTTGTTGAATTTGCACCTCGTTTGATGGCGGTACAAATTGATGATGCCGGTGGTGACATGCTTCAACGCAAGATTGAAGCATTGGATGTCACTGTGCATACTTCAAAAAATACAACTGAAATTGCTGATGGTGAGAAACATCAGCACAAGATGGTGTTTGCCGATGGTGAAAGTCTCGAAACAGACATAATCGTTTTTTCTGCCGGTATTCGTCCGCGCGATGAGTTGGCAAAAGAGTGCGGCCTGAAGATTGGACAACGTGGTGGTATATCTATTAACAATCAATGCCTGACTTCGGATGAAGACATCTACGCTATTGGTGAATGTGCCTTATGGAATAATAAAATTTTTGGATTAGTGGGGCCTGGTAAGCAAATGGCTGCCGTTGCCGCTGATCACTTGTCTGCAACCGATGCTGCTTTTACCGGTGCAGACATGAGCACCAAGTTAAAACTCATGGGAGTTGATGTTTGTAGTATTGGTGATGCGCATGGAAAGACGATGGGATCACGTGCTTACTCATTTATTGATGAACAGAATGAAGTTTATAAAAAGATCGTCGTTAGTGAAGATGGAACAAAGTTGCTTGGCAGTGTATTGATTGGTGATGCCAGTGACTACGATACTTTATTTCAATACGCATCTAATGGAATTGATTTGCCTGAACATCCAGATGATTTAATTCTTCCGCAAAGGGATGGCAGTATACCTGTAGGGTTGGGTGTTGATGCTTTGCCTGCGTCAGCACAAATATGTTCTTGTAATAATGTCAGTAAAGGTGATCTTGTTTCAGCTGTTGATGGTGGTATTCAAACACTGGGTGAATTAAAAGAATGTACTAAAGCTGGCACCACTTGTGGCGGTTGTGCTGTCATGGTCGGACAGATATTAAATAGTGAACTGGAAAAACGTGGTATTGAAGTCAATACAGATATTTGTGAACACTTTCCTTACACCCGACAAGATTTATATATGATTGTTCGTTCAGAACAGATTACCAATTTTGAAGAATTGATTTCAAGACATGGTTCGGGTAATGGCTGCGATATTTGCAAACCGACCATCGCTTCAATCCTTGCTTCTTGCTGGAATGAGTACATTTTAAAGAATGAGCATGCACCTTTGCTGGATACCAATGATCATTTTCTTGCCAATATGCAAAAGAATGGAACTTATTCTATTGTGCCTCGTGTTGCTGGAGGTGAGATTACAGCCGATAAATTAATCGTACTCGGCGAAGTCGCCAAAAAATATAATTTATACACCAAGATTACTGGTGGACAACGTATTGATTTATTCGGTGCGCGTGTTGATCAATTGCCGTTGATATGGGAAGAGCTTATTAATGCTGGTTTTGAATCCGGTCATGCCTATGCAAAATCATTACGTACAGTGAAATCATGTGTTGGTAGCACCTGGTGTCGTTTTGGTGTGCAAGACAGCGTCAGTATGGCCATTACTCTTGAAGATCGTTACAAAGGTTTGCGTGCACCACATAAATTAAAGATGGCCGTATCAGGTTGTACCCGTGAATGTGCCGAGGCACAAAGTAAAGACGTCGGCATCATTGCTACCGAAAAAGGCTGGAATGTCTATGTTTGTGGTAATGGTGGCATGAAACCACGTCATGCTGATCTATTCGCCTCTGATCTTGATGATGAGATATTAATTAAATATATCGATCGGTTTTACATGTTTTACATTCGCACTGCTGACAAATTACAACGCACCTCGACATGGATGGACAATCTTGAAGGCGGGCTTGAATATCTTAAAGAAGTCATTATTGATGACAAACTGGGTATTTGTTCTGAGTTAGAAAAAGAAATGACCAAGATTGTAAATACCTATCAATGTGAATGGAAGACGACCATAGACGATCCAGAAAAAATGAAACGCTTCAGGCATTTCATTAATAGTGATGAAAAAGATAACAAAGTTATTTTCGTACAGGAGCGTAAACAAATCAGACCTGCGACAGAAGAAGAACAGCAAGAATATGCAGAAACTGCTTAAGAAATATGATGAATGCCGTGAGCGAAAAAATAGAAATAGGTAATTGGGAATCAGTTTGTAAGTTAAATAATCTTATAGGCGATGTGGGCGCTTGTGTTTTGGTTAACGGCAAACAGATCGCGATATTTCGTTTATCAGGCAGTGAACAACTTTACGCTGTAGATAACCTTGATCCATTTAGTAACGCTAATGTGTTATCAAGAGGAATATGTGGTGATATCAAAGGTCAGCCAGTTGTCGCTTCACCTATCTATAAACAACATTTTAATTTACAGACAGGTCAATGTCTTGAAGAGGAGTCAGTCAAGCTTGTTGTTTATCCAGTGCGTGTTGTCGATGACAATGTACAAATTTTAAAACAAAGTGAAAAGTGAAACGAAAATAAAAACAGGAAATACAGTGCAGGGTAGCGTTTCACGTTTCACCCTTAATATTTCACGTGTTTCGAGGAACGAGAAATAAAATGTTATTTGGACGTAAATATAAAAATCCGATAAAGATTGCAGATAAGAAGGTACAGGAGTGGAAATACACGACCTGTGGTTATTGTTCTACGGGTTGCTCGATGGAAGTTGGATTGAATCCGGAAGGCAAACCCGTTGCAACTCGTGGTGTTGCTGGTGCCGATGTCAATCGTGGCAAGCTTTGTATTAAAGGTATATTTGAACACGAATTGTTTGAATCATCCGGTCGCGGTACAGAACCGTTATACAGAGAAAAATATTTTGAAGATTATCAGGAAGTCAGTTGGGATTCTGCACTGGATAAAACAGCAGGTGAAATCAAGCGTATCCAGTCAACCTATGGGCGTGACTCATTTGCCATAGTATCTACCGGTCAAATAATGACGGAAGAATTTTATACGCTTGGCAAATTGGCTCGGGGTGTAATTGGTACAAATAATTATGATGGCAATACCACTTTATGTATGGCCTCGGCAGTCTCGGGGTATAAACGTTCATTTGGATCAGATGGTCCTCCAGGTTGTTATGACGACTTTGAACATACTGGATGTTTAATGGCATTCGGTTCAAACCTTCCCGAACAACATCCGATAATTTACTGGCGTTTAAAAGAAGCATTGGAAAAACGTAAATTTCCGATCATTGTTGTTGATCCACGTGTCACGATGTTTGCGCAATTTGCAGATATTCATTTACCGATTACACCCGGCACCGATCTGGTTTTATTAAATAGTCTGGCGCACGTTATCTTTAATGAAGGCTTGGCGGATCAAAAATATATTAAATCTTATACCAATGGCTATAAGGAATTTTCAACATTAGTTGAAGAATACGATCCAGTCACTGCTTCAAAGATTTGTGGTATTGATGAAGATACAATTCGACATGTTGCACGCCTTTATGCCAATGCCGGTGCTGCAATGAGTATTTGGACCATGGGTATTAATCAAAGCACGCATGGTAGTGATGGTGTCAGTGGCATTAATAATTTAAATTTGATCACAGGCAATATTGGTAAGCCAGGTAGTTCCAGTCTTTCTATTACCGGTCAATGTAATGCCATGGGTACACGTGAGTGGTCGTCCTGTTCTGGTTTGCCGGGATATAGAGCATTGGAGAATAAACAACATCGTAAAGAAGTCGCTGAGTTTTGGGGTGTTGATGAAAGTTTTTTTCCAGAGAAACGTGGTATGAGCATGACAGATATTTTTCCAGCGATTGAAACAGGACAGGTAAAAGGCTTGTGGTTAGTTGCAACTAATCCAATGACCTCTATGCCAAATTCTACGCGTATAAGAAAGAGTCTGGAAAAATTGGAGTTTTTGGTGGTACAAGATGCCTACCGAGATGTTGAAACAACGCAATACGCGAACATATTTCTGCCTGGCGCGGTATGGGCTGAGAAGGAAGGTTGTTTCACTAATACTGAACGTCGTGTGAATTTAATTAAAAAAGTGACAGAACCTCACGCAAATTCAAAACCGGATCATTGGATATTCTCCAATCTGGCAAAACGTTTTGAGCAAGGCAAAAATATAAATTTTCCGGAAACAACATCTGAGATATTTGATGAGATGCGTGAGTTATCCAAAGGCGAAGGACGCATATTAGACATATCCGGAATGTCACATAAAAAACTTGAAGAACAAAGAGGTATGCAATGGCCTTGTAGAGAAGGCGATGAGAAAGGTCATCAACGTCTTTACACAGATGGTAAGTTTCAATTTCCTGATGGCAAAGCAAAATTATTGGCTATGCCTTATATTGAAAATAATGAAGTGCCGGATGATGATTTTCCCTTCTGGTTAAATAGTGGTCGTGTGGTTGAACACTTTCATACGCGCACCAAAACCGGAAAGATTGGTAATCTAAATAAATTTAGCCCGACACCTTATATGGAAATAAACCCTGATGCGGCTGAAGAAATGGGATTAGAAAATTCAAAGTATGTCCGACTTGTATCACGCCGTGGCGATGCTGTTGTAATGGCTCAGTTAACTCATCGTGTGCCAAAGAATATGGTATTTATACCGTTTCATTTTCATGACTGTGTTAATCGTTTAACCAAGGGTTTACTTGACCCGTACTCTCGCCAACCTGCATTCAAACAAAATTCGGTACGTATAGAACATATTGATCAGGATCTTGCTGCCCGTTTGAACGTAGAAATGCGCACTTTTTAATTAATAGGAAAAATTATGTTTCAAGTACGTGAAGATGAGCCAATGTATGCCTTTTTAAAGGCAGTAGAGGCTGATCAAAAAAATATTTATGGTAGTGAAATTGACCTTATCAAAAAAAGTGGTCAAGCCGAAGGTTTAAGTTTACGAATCAATGGTGATGAAGGTGTTGGTGAAAATCCAAATCGCTATAAGCAACATGGTTTCCATTTTACTGCTGATAATTGTATAGGCTGTCATGCTTGCGAAGCAGCTTGTAGTGAGAAAAATGATCTGCCACCTCACTTAAGTTTTCGTTCTGTAGGTTATGTTGAGGGCGGAACCTATCCCAATTTCACGCGTATGAATATATCAATGGCATGTAACCATTGTGATGATCCGGTTTGTTTAAAAGGCTGCCCTACACGTGCTTATACAAAACATCCTGAGTATGGAGCAGTATTACAGGATCCAGATATTTGCTTTGGTTGTGGCTATTGCACATGGGTATGTCCTTATAACGCGCCTCAACTAGATCC
>CAYTIZ010000043.1:0-12992 GCA_964437885.1 uncultured Enterobacteriaceae bacterium | reverse complement strand
GAATAGAACCCTGAACAATAATGAAAAATAAGCAACGCCAAATTTTAGTTACCAATGCCCTGCCTTATGCCAACGGCCCACTGCATATCGGCCATTTAGTGGGTTATATCCAGGCGGATATCTGGGTACGCTTCCAGAAGATGCTGGGTAATGAAGTCCATTACGTCTGTGCCGATGATACGCACGGCACGCCAATCATGTTGCGCGCCCAGAAAGAAGGCATTACGCCCGAGGCGCTCATCGAAGCAATGGCGGTGGAACATCAAGCGGATTTCACTGAATTTGCCGTCGCCTTTGATAATTATCACAGCACCCATTCTCCTGAAAATCAGGAATTGGCAAATACCATTTATGAAGCCTTAAATAATAATGGGCACATTAACAGGCGTACGATTAAGCAAGCTTATGATCCTGAGAAAGAAATGTTTCTGCCGGATCGCTTTATTCGTGGCGAATGCCCCAAGTGTGGTGCGGAGGATCAATATGGCGATAACTGTGAAGTTTGTGGCGCAACCTACAGCCCAACAGATTTAAAGAATCCGGTTTCTGCTGTTTCTGGTGCAACGCCTATAGAAAAGGAATCAGAACATTACTTTTTTAAGTTGGGTGATTTTGAAAAGCTGTTACACGAATGGACACGTGCCGGGCATTTACAACCCGAGGTCACCAATAAACTCGATGAATGGTTTGAAGCCGGTTTACAAGAATGGGATATCTCGCGTGACGCGCCCTATTTTGGTTTTGAAATTCCGAATGCGCCGGGCAAGTATTTTTATGTGTGGCTAGATGCGCCTATGGGTTATCTCGCCAGTTTTAAAAATCTGTGCCAAAAAACAGACAATGAAACCGAACTAAATTTTGATGAATGGTGTAAAGCCGGTAGCAAAACCGAGATGGTTCATTTTATTGGCAAAGACATTATTTATTTCCATGCTTTGTTTTGGCCTGCTGTATTAGAAGGCAGTGGCTTCCGTACACCCTCTGCGGTATACGCCAATGGCTTCTTAACCGTTGACGGACAGAAAATGTCCAAATCGCGTGGCACCTTTATAAAGGCACGTA
Source organism: uncultured Enterobacteriaceae bacterium (assembly GCA_964437885.1). Taxonomy (GTDB): domain Bacteria; phylum Pseudomonadota; class Gammaproteobacteria; order Eutrophobiales; family Eutrophobiaceae; genus UBA7359. The sequence goes on along the minus strand of CAYTIZ010000043.1, from coordinate 11,930 downwards.
CATATTTAAATCATCTTAATCCAGAATATCTACGTTACTACTTCGCGGCAAAATTAGGTTCAGGCATTGATGACATTGATCTGAATCTGGAAGATTTCAGTGCGCGAGTAAATTCTGATTTGGTCGGCAAAGTAGTCAATATTGCCAGTCGTTGTTCCGGTTTTATTAAGAAACGTTTTGATGGACAACTTTCAGATAGTATTCATAATCCTGAATTACTTGCCGAACTTGTTGCTGCAAATGAAAGTATCGCATCGGCTTATGATAAGCGTGAATATTCAAGAGCCATGCGCGAGATCATGACATTAGCCGATAAAGTGAATCAATACATTGATGATCACAAACCCTGGGTAATAGCCAAACAAGAAAATAGCGATGACGAGTTACAAGCCATTTGTACGATGGGAATTAATTGCTTTCGTTTATTAATACTTTATTTAAAACCGGTATTACCGGTAATGGCAGAAAAGACCGAAGCGTTCCTTAATATAGAACCGATGCAATGGCAGGATGCTGAAACTGCATTAACTAATCATCAAATCAACCCATTCAAACCATTAATGACGCGCGTTGAAAAAGAGAGTATCGAAGCCATGATTGAAGACAGTAAAGAAGATCTCGAACAAACAGCAAACGAGCCTGTTGCAAGCGGATCACTTGCCGACAACCCTATCGCTGATGAAATCAGTATTGATGATTTCATGAAAGTGGATTTACGTATCGCAAAAATAATTAAAGCCGACCATGTCGAAGGCGCAGATAAATTATTACAACTGACACTTGATATCGGTGGCGAAACACGCAATGTTTTTGCAGGTATCAAGTCGGCATATAAACCTGAAGATCTGGAAGGAAAACTTACCGTCATGGTTGCTAACCTTGCCTCTAGAAAAATGCGCTTTGGCTTATCAGAAGGGATGGTGCTTGCTGCTGGTGATGGTAAGGGGGTATATATTCTCAGTCCCGATGAAGGTGCTAAACCAGGTATGCGGGTGAAATAAATCACATAGGGGGACAGGTTTAAGCCTGTCCCCTGAATTGTAAAAATTTAACTGTGAAAAGTATTATCATGAATATATAAATTTATTTGACGCTTCACGAGATACAAATGAGCGATCTATTCTTACTGCTTTTCAATGCCGCGATAATTAACAATCTGGCGCTAACTTATCTTGTAGGTATTGATTTACAAGTTGCCGCTAGCCATCGAATTAATACGGCATGGTTAATGGGGCTGGCAACAATCTATTGTCTCTGTCTCTGCATCCCCGGCGCCTATTTAATTAACCAGCTTATTATTATTCCATTTCAACTTCAGTATCTTGATTTATTGCTATACGTCATGATGATACTGCTCATCGTTTTAGCATCTAAAAATATTGTTGTTCGGCTTTTTCCGCTGCTTGTTGAAAAAGTGGAGGCGATTGTTCCCATACTATTAATAAATTCAATCTTACTTGCTGTTATCTTGTTACAAAATTCACAAATCAATTCTTTAGTTAATTCTTTTCTATTTGGATTAGGAACAGGGCTCGGCTTTTTGCTTTTATTATTAGTTATTACCTGTTTACGCGAACGAATTGACAATGAAAATGTTCCTAAAGCCTTTCGCGGCATACCAATCCTGTTAATCACAATGGGAATACTATCAATGGGCCTTATGGGACTGGCGGGCTTACAATGATATTGTCACTTTTCATTGCCCTATCAATAATAAGTCTATTCTCAATAGCAATTGCTTCTCTTTCATCAAACAAGGAAGATTTCGTAGTCCTGCAAACACGTCAAAATAATATTGAAGCCGTTGATCGTTTATTACCACAAACACAATGTGGTGAATGTGGTTTTGATGCTTGTTTACCTTATGCGGAGGCATTAGTACAACACAAGACTGATATTAATCGATGTTTACCCGGCGGCAATGAAACAATAAAGGAATTGGCGAAATTACTGGGAACAGAAATAAAGCCCCTGTATATAAGCAACAATAAAGAGAGTAAAAATAAAAATGCAATCGCATTAATCGATGAAGCAGTTTGCATTGGCTGTGTTAAGTGTATAACTGCCTGCCCAGTCGACGCTATTCTTGGTGCGCCAAAACAAATGCACAGTATTATTAATCAATATTGTACCGGTTGTGAATTATGTATCGCACCTTGTCCGGTTGATTGCATTAGCATGGTCACTGCGAGTTAACGTATGTCATCAACAAATAAACCCATTAGCTCGCCACATACGCATTCTATTAATACCGTTAATGCCATCATGCGCCAGGTATTGTACGCACTCATCCCTGGAATATTATTAAGCACGTTTTACTTTGGTATTGGTATTCTTGTCCACTGTATTATTGCTATTGTTTTTGCCCTGCTGTCTGAAGCGTTCGTATTAAAGTGTCGACGGCAAGCTATCACACCAGTACTAAAAAATGGTACTGCTATTATTACAGCAGTGCTTTTTGCATTAACTATCTCTCCTTACACACCATGGTGGGTAAACCTAAGCGGTATCGCATTTGCCATTATTGTTGCTAAACATCTTTTTGGTGGTTTGGGAAACAACCCTTTTAATCCAGCAATGGCAGGCTATGTTTTTGTTCTATTATGTTTTCCGGTAAAAATGGCGTATTGGCCAGACCTAAGTAGTTTTAGTGAACAAACACTCACACTTTGGCAAAACATAAATATTATTTTTTCTGGACTACCTGTCGGACAAGAGTTGGATGCGATAGCGGGTGCTACACCGCTCACCAATATGAAAATCGAGTTAGGCTTAATGACCATGGTTTCTGAAATAGAAATGAATCCGCTTTATGGAGGAATGGGTGGTAAAGGTTGGGAATGGATTGCTACAGCTTATCTTGCTGGTGGCATCTGGTTAATTATAAATAAAATTATACGTTGGCAAGTACCGGTCACTGTATTAGCCAGTTTGTTTATTATTAGCTTGCTGTTTAATTTCATCGACACAGATGTCTACCCTTCTGCTCTATATCATTTGTTTACCGGCGGCACAATGCTATGCGCTTTCTTTATTGCTACTGATCCCGCCAGCTCTTCGACAACACCTGTCGGAAAAATAATATACGCTGTTGGTATTGGTTTATTAATTTACACTATTCGCACATGGGGTAGCTACCCTGATGGCATTGCCTTTTCAATATTAATAATGAATGCATTGGTTCCCTTGATCGATTACTACACTAGACCTAAAACGCTGGGGGAGAAATGAGTTTCAATAAGGAAAAAATCTTGTCGACACTTCCTTTAACAATAACCAGCATTATTTGTTTTATTGCTATTGTTGTCGTACATAATCTGACTAAAGATAAGATAAGCATCAATAAAGAACAAGCTGCACTTACAGTAATTAATGAAGTCATTCCTGTTAAGTACGACAACGATCTGTTTCAGGACAAAATAACAATTGATGTGCCTGCTTATATAAACCATACAAAAACGATTACGGTCTATAGAGCACGACTTAACAATGAGCCTGTTGCCATTAGTCTCATGCCCATTATTAGCAAAGGCTACAATGGCAACATCAGTCTGGTAATAGGGATAGCTTACAATGGCGACCTGATGGAAGTTAGAATTATTAATCACAATGAAACTGAAGGCTTTGGCGACCAAGCTCATCAAGATAATTCAAAATGGTTATTTGGATTCAATGGATACTCACTTGAAACAGCGGAAGAAAAATGGGCAATAAAAAAAGATGGGGGAGAATTCGATCAATTAAGCGGCGCCACCATTACCTCAAGAAGCATTATTAATATAATATATAAAACACTCAAATATTATTCAAAAAATCGTGATAAATTTTACTTATGAAATTAGATAACAAACAGAAAAAATTCCTTCGCCAGGCAGCGCATCATTTAAAACCTGTTGTATGGGCTGGCAAAAATGGAATCAGCAAAAGCTTGATTGCCGAGATTGAACAAGCGCTGGAAATCCATGAATTGATAAAAATAAAATGTCAGCTAGGTGAACGTGAAGAACGCGATGCTGGAATTGAAAGCATCTGTAAAAAAACAGGTGCTAATCTTGTTCAGCGTATAGGCAATATCGTCACGTTATATAAAAAGAATCACGAAAAACAAGTTATAAAGTTACCTTAACTTCTATAGTTCAACCAGAAACGAACATACAACGGTTATATTTATCTGACCTCGCTAGTGATCGGCTAAAATGATTTGTCAGTGCTCATTCAATGGTAATGCCAGATCCTCAAGAAAAAATGCTGCCAGATCATGACGCCCTAACAGCCCTGCTTTTTTGTATAAAGCTCCTGCTTGTTGCCTGGCTGTCGCTTCACTAACGCCACGCGCATATGCGACCTCTTTATGGCTTAAGCCTTTTAATAAGAACAAACCAATCTCTTTTTCTGAAGGTGTCAGTTTCCACCTTTCAAATTGATTATTGATAGAAGCACCTAGTCCTTGCAGGAGGGACTGGGTTTCATTTTTCCACTCAATTGCTTCTTGCCTGTTTCTGTGAAGATCCGTTGTTAATTCTGCTATTAGCTGTTGAGCTTCTATTGCTTCCTTATGTAAGCGGGAATAGATTGAATACGCACTTAAAAAAGCAATAATAAACACCAGTGTCTCCAGAAAAATATGAATCCAGTGAGTTCCACTCCCGACATCAGCTATAGTGTCGATACCAGCTAATAAGCCAATAAAAACAAAAGCTGCAAGCAAATAGAGCCGGAAACGACCTTCATACAATGTATTATTTATCTCTAACATATTGATTTACCTGGCATTCACAAATGACGGATAGTATTTTTTTAAAGTGAATGGCATATTCTACCCAGATAAAATGGAACTGAAAGCAAAGAACCAAAGATAAGAAAAAAAAATCATCTTGAATTACGGAACAATCAAATTTCAGGCTTCATTTAACTAAAGCAACTATTTAACGAAAATATGAAATTAACAATTACAAACATAGTCTTCGGGCTATGCCTGTCAATGTCTGTCCTGGCTGAAACTGATCACAGTCATAAATCGCCGTTACTTATTTCTGCCGATCTGTCCTTGCATGACATTGTGGAAAAAACATATCAACGTAACCCCCGGCTTGAGGTTATGCAGGCTCGACTGAAACACGTTAAGGCACTGAACATTAGTTCACAGAGTTTGTGGGCATCCGATCCTGCTTTTAGTGTAAATCATTATAACGATGTCTTGACGGGTAGCGATGGTTTACAGGAATGGGAAGTCGGAATGGAACTACCATTATGGTTGCCCGGTCAAAAAGCAGCCCGACAAAAAACAACTGAACAACGTCGTTCGGTTGTTAATGCATTGGAGCCTGCATTGAAATTAGAAATTGCCGGTATCGTTCGTGAATTATTGTGGAGTATTGCACTTACCAAAAATAGAATGAGTGTCGCTGAACAGGAATGGGAAGTAGTTAAGAAGCTGGAAAAGGATGTGAATAAACGTGTCGAACTGGGTGATCTGGCTCAATCAGATATGATCCTTGCACAGCAGGAATCATTATCCAAAGAAGCAGCCTCGAGAATTGCCAATCAAGAATATAGTCAGGCACAACATCGTTATGACATGATTACCGGACTAAATGTTCTACCAGCAAACTTCAAAGAGATAGTCAGTGATAACCTTTCTATTACGATTGATCACCCAGCATTAAAAGAGTTACATGAAAAAGTCACACACAGTGCCACTCAACGTGATCAGATTATGCTTGAAAAAAGGGGAAACCCTTCACTGTTTATTGGAACACGTCATGAGCGAGGCACTTCATCTGATGGTTTCGATAACGCTATTGGTTTGAGTTTAACTATGCCGCTAGGACTTTCCGCATATACAACGCCTAAGTTAACTGCAGCAGAGGTTGATCTATCCGAAAATCGAAGTCAGATGGAAATACTCCACCGCCAGCTGAATATACTTATACAGGATGCGAGCAGAGAGCTCAGTACAACAATGGAACAATATGAGTTTGCCCGACGACAAAATGAACTATCAAAACGGAACCTTGCTATGTTGCGTAAGGCTTTTTCACTTGGCGAAAGCAGTCTCTTTGAATTAATAAGAATTCAGGCGCTGGCTTTTACCGCTGAACGTAACATGCATCAAAAAAATCTGGAAGTCGGACTGCAAATTGCTCGACTGAATCAAGCAAAGGGGATTATTCCATGAAGTTAATTTTATTCGCAGCACTATTTGTGAGCAGCATGAATATCCTGGCCGAGACGAAATCCGATAAAGATATGTACATCACACTTTCCCATGCCCAGAGAGTATCCTATGGGATTACGACAGCACCATTAGAATTTGCCACAGAAGTATTGGGTGCACGTTATCCTGCAAAAGTAGTAGTGCCAAATTCTCAATTACAGGTGATCGGTGTCTTACAAGGTGGCTTGGTGGAAACACTGATGGTGGCAGAAGGTGATAATGTTAAACAAGGACAAATATTGGCAAAGATCCAAAGCCCGGGCTTGTTGGAACTACAACGTGATTTGTTACAAACATGGACACAACTCAATCTGGCCAAGTCAACATTGGATCGAGACAAGCAATTACTCGATGAAGGGATTATACCGAAACGTCGATACCTTGAATCTCGTAGCACCTGGCAAGAGCTTGTAACCCAAAAAGAGCAACAAGTAGCAACTTTGCTCTTCTCCGGTATGAGTAGTACCACAATTACTGAACTGGAAAAAAAACGTAAATTAAGTAGTGCATTAACAGTGACTGCACCCTTTGATGGTGTGTTACTCGAACAAATGGCTATCCCTGGGCAGAAACTGGCAGCAGCCGATCCATTATTTCAGATCGGCAAACTGTCACCGTTGTGGCTGGAAATCCATGTGCCGGTAGAAATTGTTAGAGAAATTGTTATTGGCGACACGATAACTGTAGCAGAGATGGATATTGAAGGTGAAATAATCACCATTGGTCGTAAAATCCATGCAGCAGATCAAGGAACTTTAATTCGAGCAATTGTAAGAGACAATATCGAACAATTACGTCCTGGACAGTTTGTTCAAGCGCGTATCGTCCTTAATTCTAATGAACAGCAACGCTATCTTGTACCACGCAAGGCGATTGTCAGACTTGACCGAAAGACCATAATCTTCATTGAAACCGAACAAGGTTTTGAAGCTATTAATGTCAATGTTATTGGTAATCATGAAGGCCAACAGATTATTACCTCTGGCCAAACGATTACAGTACCGGTGGTGACCAGTGGCAGTGTCATCTTGAAAGCTATACTCACTGGCGCCAGCGGCGAAGGTTAGAATTTCTATGTTACAAAAAATTATTCAATTCGCCTTGACTCAGAGGCTGCTGATTATGATGGCAACGCTCATACTGGTGATTGCCGGATGGAAAGCTTTTCAGACTTTACCTATCGATGCTTTTCCGGATGTTTCAACTACACAGGTAAAAATAATTATCAAGGCACCGGGCATGACGCCGAAGGAAGTGGAAACCCGTATCACTGCACAAATAGAAGTTGAAATGCTTGGTATCCCCAAGCAAAGTATGCTGCGTTCAACGTCCAAATATGCACTAGCTGATATTACGGTGGATTTTGAAGATGGCACTGACATCTATTGGGCGCGTCAGCAAGTATCTGAACGACTTAATGCGATCTGGGCTAATTTACCAGCAGACATTGGTGGCGGTATTGCACCCATGACAACACCGCTGGGTGAGATGTTCATGTTCACCATTGAAAGTAACCAACTTTCCATAATGGAGAAACGTACACTGCTAGACTGGGTCATCCGTCCTGCTCTAAGAACAGTTCCTGGTGTTGCTGATGTCAATGCCTTGGGTGGTTTGGTTCGTACCTTTGAAGTCACACCCGATAACACCTTGATGAATGCTCAGGGCATCACCCTTGACACTTTGCGAACAGCACTGATGGAAAACAACCGAAATGATGGAGCGGGGCAGTTAATCGATGGTGAAGAAACACTATTAATTCGTAGTGATGGCAGTATTCAGACCTTGGAAGATATTGGTGACATTGTTGTTAAGTCTCATCCAATTGAACCGGTAAGAATACGAGCTATCGCATCAGTCAGTATAGGATCACTGACTCGTTATGGTGGCGTAACCCGTAATGGACAGGATGAGGCAGTGCAAGGTCTGGTGCTGGGGTTACGAGGAGCTAATGCTCGTGAACTGGTACAAGGTGTTAGCCAGAAATTAGATGAACTTCAATCTGCATTACCTGAGGGCGTAACAACCAGAGTTTTTTATAATCGTGGTGATCTTGTGGATCGAGCGGTGAATACAGTCGCCAGGGCTTTAGCAGAAGCGATCGTTCTTGTATTGATCCTGCTAGTGTTATTTCTTGGTAATTTACGCGCCGCATTGACTGTTGCTCTTATCCTGCCACTGGCAGCATTATCTACCGTCATCCTTATGCGCCAGTTCGATCTCTCTGCAAATCTGATGAGCCTCGGTGGGTTAGCGATCGCAATTGGTATGTTAGTGGATGGAGCGGTAGTTATTATTGAAAATGTTGTTTCCGAACTGGCTCATAAACAAAAAACTAATCGAGTACCCAGGCTACACCTTATCTATCGCTCTGTTGTTGATGTCTCTTTGCCTGTCACCACCGGCATTATCATCATCATGGTGGTATTTTTACCATTACTGACACTACAAGGTTTGGAAGGTAAATTGTTCTCGCCTGTAGCGATCACGATCGTATTTGCTTTAGGTGCATCATTACTGTTATCACTGACCGTCATCCCGGTATTGGCTTCCATTTTGCTGAAAAATGTTAGCCACAAAGATCCAATACTGGTCAAAATACTCGATAAAATTTATACCCCTGTTCTAAAACTCTGTTTGCGATCCAGTTGGATACCTATCTTGTTAGCTTTGGCTGGCCTACTTGTGACGGTCGTGCTTTATTTGCAACTGGGTAAGAGTTTTATGCCAACTTTGGACGAAGGAAATATTATTGTGCAGATTGAAAAATTACCTTCGATTGATCTCGACGAATCCCTACGCATCGATTTGATGGTTGAGAAAGCGATACTCAAAAAAGTGCCAGAGGTTACCGGCATTGTCGCTCGTACTGGTTCGGATGAGATTGGACTCGATCCTATGGGACTGAATCAGACGGATATGTTTCTTGAAATCAAACCACGTGAAGAATGGAGTTTTAAAACAAAGGATGAATTTATCGAGAAGCTTAGAGAAGTACTTAATGATTTCCCAGGGCTTGTCTTTGGCTTTACTCAACCTATCGAAATGCGTGTCTCGGAGATGCTGACTGGAGTACGTGGCGATGTTGCGATAAAACTGTTTGGCGATGATCTTGATACACTCAATAAAAAAGCTCAGGAAATTACCAGTGTCGTTGAAAAACTGGAAGGTGCAGAAGATGTGTTTGCCGCACAAAATGAAGGCGTGCAATATTTACGCGTTGTCATCGATCGTTTAGCGATAGGTCGACTCGGTTTATCAGTTGACGATGTTGAAAGCACACTGCGTTCGCTGATTGAAGGTCAGAACGTGGGTACGATCTATGAAAATTCGCGACGCATTCCATTGATCATTAGAGGCAGTAGTGAGCTTCGTCAATCAGCAGATGAGTTTACCAATCTGCATTTAACACTGGATGATGGCAGTAGTATTCCATTAACTAAGCTGGCAAGTTTAGAACGGGTTGAAGGACCAGTAATGATCACGCGTGAAACCGGTAGTCGATTATCCGTGGTGATCGCAAATGTCAGTGGACGTGATTTGGTAGGATTTGTTGATGAAGCAAAACAAGTAGTTGCTAATCAGGTTCAATTACCAACAGGTTATTATTTGAAATGGGGAGGGCAGTTTGAAAATCAACAACGTGCAGCAGCCCGATTCGCCATCGTTATTCCAGCAGCAATAGGTCTTATATTCTTATTATTATTTAGTACATTACGATCTGTCAGCCAATCGATACTTATTCTGACAAATATCCCGTTTGCCATGATTGGCGGTGTCGTTGCTTTATGGATCACGGGTGAATACCTGTCTGTCCCTGCATCTGTTGGTTTTATCGCTTTGCTTGGCATCGCAGTGTTAAACGGTGTCGTTCTCGTCAGCTTTTTTAATCAGCTCAGGGAACTGGGATATAATATTAATGACGTGGTTATTGAAGGTGCACGACGACGTTTGCGGCCTGTCATGATGACCGCAAGTATCGCAGCATTTGCATTGATACCATTATTATTTGCTACTGGTCCTGGTTCAGAAATCCAGCGTCCACTAGCTATCGTCGTCATTGGTGGTCTAGTAACATCAACCATATTAACCTTATTAATACTACCGGTGCTGTACCGCTGGATCTATCGCCGAGGGATATTATGAACCAATCATTACTCACGTTAATCTGCCCTCCTTCTCTCGAACGTCCTATTACTGATTGGCTGCTGGAACAGGAAGTTGTTTCCGGCTTTACCAGTTTGAAAGTTTATGGTCATGGTAGTGACCCGCTCACCCTTAACCTTGTTGAACAAGTGGAAGGACGTAAGAAACAGATCATGTTTCAACTACATTTGACTCCCGAGATAGTAGATGTTGTTATCAACGATCTTAAACATGATTTTAAAGGAACAGACATTCATTATTGGTCAACGCCTATTATAACCAGCGGAAACTTATCCCGGAATAATTAACTTTTTTATGGCATTAACAAATCAAGATCGAATAGATCATAATATGAATGATAGATATTGATTTAAGGAACCTCTGCATATTTCAAATACGCAAAAGCACACTAACTTCTGCTATAGATAAAGTTGTGCCTGACCCTGCTTATTATACAATTATCGTCTTGTTGACTTATTACGTCGCGATGACTTAGAGCGATTCTTATTGTGCTGCACTGTTCTGGTATTCTCAGGTAGTGGAATTAATTGGTTCTCACCATCTCCAATTAATTCAGACTTATTCATGTCTATCAAAGCGGTACGCAATACATCCCAATTTTTTGGATCGTGATAACGTAGGAATGCTTTTTGTAATCGCCTTTGTTCCAATTCTTTTGGCACATATAATTTTTCACTTTTATATCGCACTTTCTTTAAGGGGTTTTTTTCAGAATGATACATGGCAGTTGCCATCGCCATCGGCGAAGGATAAAACGTCTGCACTTGATCCAACTTAAAGTCATTCTTTTTTAACCACAATGCCAAATTCAACATATCTTCATTTTCTGAACCGGGATGCGCTGCGATAAAATAAGGAATTAAATATTGTTTCTTACCGGCTTCTTTTGAATAGCGTTCAAACATGCGTTTGAATTTATCATAGCTACCCATACCCGGCTTCATCATCTTGCTTAACGTGCCTTCTTCGCTATGTTCCGGTGCGATCTTCAGATAACCCCCAACATGATGCGTCACCAATTCTTTTACATACTCCGGATCTTCAACCGCCAGGTCATAACGTAATCCGGAAGCGACCATAACACGTTTAATGCCTTTTATTTTTCTTGCTTTTCTATATAAGGAAGTCGTTTCGCTATGATCGGTTTTTAAATTTTTACAGATCGTCGGGTAGACACAGGAAAGACGACGACAATTCGCTTGTATAGCATCATCCTTACAATTCAAGTGATACATATTCGCCGTAGGCCCACCGAGATCAGAAATGGTACCGGTAAAGCCAGGAACCTTATCGCGAATGTCTTCGATCTCACGCAACACAGATTCTTGTGAACGACTTTGAATAATACGACCTTCGTGTTCAGTAATAGAACAAAAGGTACAACCACCAAAGCAACCCCGCATGATATTCACTGAAAACTTAATCATGTCATACGAAGGAATCTTTGCATCACCATAGCCTGGATGCGGCTTACGTTGATACGGAAAAGAAAACAGCGTATCCATTTCCTCTGTCGTTAAAGGTATCGGTGGTAAATTAATTAATA
>CAYTIZ010000042.1:0-13115 GCA_964437885.1 uncultured Enterobacteriaceae bacterium | reverse complement strand
TAATTCAAAAGCTTAGCTTAAGAAAACCATCACATTTTGTCTATTATCCCTAAATTCTTCTCTTTTCATCATGGAGAGAGAGTTGCTTTCTAATTTAAATTAGACTAGTCTAAGACCGGTCTAATTAACAGAGTAAACACATGAAAGAAATAGGCGCATATGAGGCGAAAACCCGATTTTCAAAGCTTTTGCGAGATGTTAGTAAAGGCGGGGAATATTTGATAACAAATCATGGTAAACCCGTTGCCAGGTTAGTCAGAGCAGATGCGTTAATTGGTCGTGATTCAACAGAGGTCGTTCAGGATTTGTTGAGTTTTACTACTACCAAATCCTGTTCAGATATCAGTTTCAGCGAACTAAAGAATGCAATAGCCGAAGGACGCAGGTAATGTTGTTTGTCATGGATTGTTCGGTAACCATGCCATGGTTATTACATAATGACGCGACAGATTATGCTAAGCAAGTATTGCTAGGTTTTAATAAGGGACAAGCCGTTGTCCCTGAATTATGGTTTCTGGAAGTCAGTAATATCTTGCTTGTTTTTGAAAGACGTAAACGCATTAAAGTAGCGGAGTCTGAACAGTTTATAAAATTATTAAGCGAGCTTCCGATTAATATCGATCAGGGAACAGCGAACAGGGTTTTTCCAAAGATTATATTGTTAGCACGTAAATACCAGCTATCAACATATGATGCCACCTACCTGGAATTAGCTATACGCGAAAAATTACCCTTGGCAACGCTGGACAAGGATCTTCAACGGGCGGCTAAAAAATCAGGTATTGAGCTATTTAAAAACTGAATGGCACTTAGGGAATCTCTGATTAAGTCCCGAAATACATTAAATCGTCATTCTGGCGCATGCCAGAATCTAGTCAAAACAATCACTTACTGGATGCTGGTATGCACCAGCATGACGGAAAGCGTACTTGATCAGAGGCTCCCTAGGTTAATTACTAATAGTAGCCAGACTTTGAGTCTACTCTCCTGGTTCTTTAAAATTCTTCAGGCCACTTACGTGCAGTATGGAAAACACTCAGGACATGGATTTTTTCGGACTTGATTCTATAGGCTACGATAAAAGGGATGCCTGAAATAACCAGTTCATAAGTATTAGCCACTCGTCCGCTTCTCCCCATCTTTGGATGTTTGATCAGGTTTTCTACGGCGGCTTCGATAGTCATCGCAGTTTCATAAGCTGCGACAGTATTATCTTTAGCGATGTAATCCTGAATCTGTTCTAAAGCTTCGGCTGCTGGTTCCGTCCAGATGATTTTCATTACTAAGGTGCTTTGTATTTATTGAATACACGTCGCATCTCAGCATCGTCAACAAATCGACCTTCGTCAGCCGCTTTAACACCTTGTTTTATCTGTTCGATTTGCCAGCTATTAATATCCAGATATTGTTCGATGGCTTTATTAACCAGATAATTGCGGGAACGGTCGAGTTTACTGGCAAGTTGGTCAAGCTTTTTTACCCTGGTACTATTGGAACGAATTGTGAAGGCCTCGGTACTCATTATTTCTCCATGATTCTAGATGCGGTTCATAGTGGTTCACATGTAATCGTAGCAGTTAAAATCAGTATTGTCAGCTTTCACGGTTCTAACATTGAGGAACTGGAAACCGGTTTTCATGAAGCGGTGGACGGCTATCTTGAAATCAGCGAGAAAACCGGACGCCTGGCGCAAAAACCTTTTTCTGGCAATCTGATGTTACGCATAGATCCTGATATCCATGCGGCGGTTGCTACCGCCGCCGCCATCAGCGGCAAGAGTATTAACCAGTGGGCCGCTCAGGTACTGGATCAAGCGACTCATCAGTAAGGCCAGGTTCATCTGACCAAAATATGTTCGGGAACAGGCTTAAGCCTGTCCCCAAGGTCTAAATGTGAGCTAAGTCACAGTTTTCAATAAGAATAAGTCTCCAACTAGTCTATTTGGACTACATCTGTCGTTAACTAAATACACTAGTATACTTACCAATAAATTCATGTACGCATATGCTGGGATGGGTTTAAGGGTTTGGAGACAGACTAAAATCTATTTCCGGTTTGGTTCGAGCGTTCGGAGACAGGCTTTATCTCCGTTTAAGTTCAGGGTTCGGGGACAGGCTTAAGCCTTCCTCGAAGCAAAGAAAACAAGGTGAAAGTAATTATGGCTAACTCCAGGATAAATCGACAACAATGCGCGGCTTTCATAGCGACCCTATTATTGACCTTCACCAGCGGCGTCACGGCGAATCCGGTCGGCGAACAGGTTATCTCCGGTCAGGCCGGGTTTGAACGCAATGGTAGCAACCTCATCATTACCCAGGGCACGCAACGCGTCATCATCAACTGGCAGGATTTCTCCAATGCTAATGGCGAGCTAACCAAATTCATCCAACCGAATAGCAGTTCCGCCGCACTTAATCGTGTTGTTTCAGGCAACCTGTCATCACTACTCGGTGATCTGCAAGCCAACGGCAAGATCTATCTGATCAATCCCAACGGTATTGTTATTGGTGCCGATGCCAATATCAATACGCAAAGTTTTATTGCTTCAACGCTGGATGTTTCCAATGCGGAATTCATCAACGGCGGTGACATGAATTTCGTCGGAAATTCAGCAGCCAGTGTCACCAACCTTGGACGCATCGATGCCGATGGTGGTGATGTGTTCTTGATAGCAAAACATGTTGATAACCCCGGTGTCATAAACGCTGATGGTCATGTCGGTCTGGCCGGTGGCAATGATGTCCTGTTAAAAGCCAGTGGTGATGATCGCTTTGCAGTACGTGTGACGAATAAAGACGGTCGTGTCGATCAGCGCGGTTTGATCGAAGCCGCAAAAATAGAACTGAAAACTGCCGGTAATAATCCCTATGCGCTTGCCATTAACCACACCGGCATCAGCCGCGCTACCAGCGCGACAAACAAAAAAGGTCGCATTATATTGTTTGCAGAAAATGGCACGACCAATGTCGATGGCACACTCGATGCCTCCGCACCAGAAACAGGTAACGGCGGTTTTATCGAAACCTCCGGCACCAATATTAAAATTGCGGATACCGTAAAGATAGATACTTCAGCAGCAAATGGCGAAACAGGAACATGGCTCATTGATCCCAATAATTTCACCATTGCAGCAACTGGTGGTGATATCACCGGTGCTGCGCTCGCTACCCAACTGGGTAGTAATAATGTTGAAATCGAAACTGCCACGCAAGGCACAGCCGGTGGTAATGGCGATATTTTTGTTAATGACGGTGTTAACTGGATCGCGAATAACAACCTCACTTTAACCGCAGAACGAAATATCACGGTGAGCTCATCCATTACTGGCGGAGGTGATATTACCCTGCAGGCAGGCAATGGTGCGAACGGTGCAAATGGTGCCAGCGCAGGTGCTTTTGGCAGTGCCGGAGTAGCAGGTGGGGATGTGGCTATTAATGCTTCAATTACCAGTGCATCGGGCAACATCATTGCCAGTGCAGGTCATGGTGGTCGAGGTGGTAATGGAGTAAGCGACACAGCGGCTTTTCAAGTAGGAGGATTTGGTGGTTCTGGGGGTCAGGGCGGGAAATTAATCTCGAATGCGGTGCTCACCGCGAGTCAGGGTTCCGTGACCTTAAGCGCTGGCAATAGTGGCAATGGTGGTAGTGGTAGCAGTGGGTCAACCATACAAAACAAAGCCGGTGTAGGTGGTCGCGGTGGCGATGTTGGTTTTGTCATCGCCGGTGAAGTTCAGGTCAATGCAGCGATAGTGGCGAATAATAACGTGACCATTACTGCCGGTCATGGCGGCCAGGCCGGTATCAGTGGCAGTACGGTTGTCAATTTCGTACGTAGTCAGCCATTTGCAGGTAAAAATGGTGGTAACGGCGGTTTTGGTGGAGCTGTCACCATAGCGGACACCATCACCACCAGCACGGGTTCTATCAGCATTACTACAGGTAATGGTGGCAATGGCAACAGTGGTAGTGATGCGACAAATGTACATTTTCAAATGAATATTGGTGGTGTCTTAACTGCGGTTGATGCTCGTGATGGCGGTGATGGGGGTGACGGTGGTGGTGGTGGTGATCTAACGCTGACGGCCAATATCGTCAGCGGGGATAGCCTGAGTCTTATTACCGGTCGTGGCGGTGCTGGTGGGTCTGGGCGCGACGGTGGTGACGGTGGTAGTTCTATAAGCAGTATCTCTTCATCTGGATCAGGTGGTGATGGTGGTATGGGCGGATTTGGGAGCAAAGGAGGGAATATAAGCACTTCTGGTTCAATACAGGCTGTTGGTGATATCGCTATTATCGCCGGTAATGGCGGTTCAGGCGGCAATGGTGGCAGTGGAGGCAACGGAGCTAACGGTACAAATGCTGGTAATGGAGGTAATGGTGGAATTGGCTTATTTGGTGGTGCCGCAGGGAATTTGACAGTCAATGCCGATCTGAATTTTACCGGTACAGGTAATTTTGTTGCTGGAAACGGTGGTTCAGGTGGTCATGGTGGTTTTAGCGGCACGGCTGGTCTAGGTGGAAGTGGTAGCAGTAGCGTCGCTTCTTTTGGCGGTAATGGGGGTAATGGCGGTAATGGGGGTAATGCGACAAATGGCGGTCGGGTGGATATCAATGCGAATATCACGGCAGTGAATGACACGCTAACGATTAAGAGTGGTGTGGCTGGTGCAGCGGGTGTCGGTCGCCCTGCTGCTGCAGGAGGCACCATAGCGTCTGGTAGCAGTGGTTCTATACCAGGGAATGCGGGTAGTGCCGGTATTAATGGGACGTCAGCAATTGCTGGCGATATTGAGGTCGGCGTCACTAACACCAATGGCGATATCGTCATGCAGTCCATGCGCGATCTGGTGCTGCAGGCCGGGGCCAGCATTAACGCGCTAGGCACAGGTAATCTGGCTCTTTCAGCAAAACAAAACTTTCATAACGATTCAGGAATGGTTAATCCGCTAAACGTTAATTCGGGTCGCTGGCTGGTGTATTCAAGCCGACCGGACGTGAACCGTAATGATCTGGAAATGAATAATGACTTCGTTCGTTATGCTACGAACTTTAATGCAGGTGACCCAAATCCGGCATCATTTCAAACGGGCAATGGTTTGATCTACTCGGCAACGCTTAGTGGCGATGTCACGGCAAACAATCAGACGCTTACCTATGGTCAGAATTTCAGCACGACGAATTTTACCCTGAGTAATATTTTACTGGCTGGTGGTGCAGTGACGGCAGCAGCAGTCGGACTGGATAGCGGTACTTCACTCGAAGTCATGCTTGATGGCGCAACAACCAGTACTTCAGGTTTTACCAATGCCGGTAATTATGTGGCGGGTTTAAACATTAATAATAATTCCGGGATCGCTTTGAATATTACCAAAGGCGATTTAACGGTAAACCAAAAGACCTTGACGGCAAGCAGCACTGCCGACAATAAGATTTATGATGCAACGACAACAGCAACGACAAACTTTGGCGATGATCGTATCGCAGGCGATGTATTTACTATTAACGGCACATCAAACTTTGATAGCAAAGATGTAGGCGTTAATAAAACGGTCACATCGACAGGATTAAATCTTGCGGGGACAGATGCGGGTAATTATGTCCTGGCATCGACGACGATTAATGATCTAGCTGACATTACCCAAGCGGCATTGAACATCATTGCGAACGATGCAACAAAAGAATTTGATACCACCGCATTTAATGGGGGTAATGGTGCAAGCTATGTCGGTTTTGTCGGTGCTGAAGATGAAACATTATTAGGTGGTGCACTTGGCTTTGCTGGTAATTCACAAGGTGCAGTTGATCCAGGTACTTATGCGATTACGCCGCAAGGACTGACAGCCAGCAACTATGCGATTAGTTTTGTCGATGGTGAATTGAGTATCAATGCCACGATTGGCAGTGGTGGAGAAGGCTCACCGAGTAATACCTTTACTGATTTTCAGGCAGGTACGAACAATGATGTGAACCCGCCAAATACAAATTCGAATACCAATTTTAACCCTAGGTTTAGTTTTGGTGGTTCTGGTGGTAGTAGCCCCGGTAACAATTCACAATTTCCATTACGTATTGGAATCGGTGATGGTTTCCCTGCCTCTTTTAGCCATTCGTCCAGTTATGATGACGATGATGAATAACTCTTGGATCAACTTCTTGGGGGGCAGGCTTCATTGGAAACCGCTCCTGCGTTTCCAATATTTCCACCATCCTTGGCGGTCAAGCCTGTTTTCGAAGAGTGATTACTTTGAGGCATCTATGCGTTCAACATGACCTTTCCATTTTAAAATGTGTTTATCGGCAGTAAGTAAAATGCCCGGTATTGAAATTGCGGTAGCAGTGATCAATCGGTCAGCAGGATCGCCGTGGAAGTTTTCAAGTTTGGCTGCAATAACGGAAATAACGCCACTGATGGGAATTTCCCGTAGCCCATGTTGTAATAAATCTTCCATCCATTGTGATACCGGGGTTGAAAGTGTCAGTCGTTCCTTTTTTTCGAGCATGGCAATTTCCCAAAAACTGATTGCTGAAACGACGAGTTGGTCTTCTTTAAATGCTTTGTCTATGCGTTTGCGTGCTTTGGAACCGAGCCTTTTGCTGCCTTCATCCAGCCATATCAAGGCATGGGTATCCAGTATTGTTAACATTCAGCGTCCCAAGGATCTGCTATGGGAGCAATCAGGTCGTCATGGCTTTTTATTACGCCATGATGCAATCCGAATAATGTTTCAGGTTTATTATAATAAGGGATTAATTTGCTGATGGGCTTGCCATTTTTTGTAATGATGATGGGCTCGTCATTTTTTGCTACTTCGTCCATTATATTGAGACATTTGGCTTTAAACTCGGAGGCTTTAATCGTTTTCATCAGTAATTCCGTAAAATATGACTATAGTTATGACTATAGTTAATAAATAATAAAAATCAATAGAAGTAAATGGAATTGACCAGCTTAAATAAACTCGTTGCATATTTTTATCAGGGGACAAGCTTAAGCCTGTCCCCGAAACTCTGCGTTCTGTGTTTTTCATTATTAATTAGCATTACTTCGGTGTTCGCAGGTTCGCCGGATATAAAACGTATCGCGCCGAAAGAAGTGCCATCGAGTGAAAGTGGTGAGTTGATTCAAAATGAGCTTCCAGATTTAAAAACAAACCCTGATCGCGATGCTGTATTGGTTGATGCATTAAAAGGTATTGTCTTTATTCAAGACGTTAAGCAACTTGATGTCGCTGGCCGTGGTGATGTTTCCGGTATTGTGATTGATGGTGATCTTGAGCTTGCAGATGTTGAATTGTTTAAGCAATCATTTGAAGAATTCTTGCTGCAACCCCTTACATTAAATTTGCTTAACAAAATTACGAATCATGTTGTTCGTTATTATCGTCAACATGATCGACCTGTTGTTGATGTCCTTGCGCCAGAAGGGCAGGATATTACCGAAGGTGTAATTCAAATAATGGTAATACTTGGTAAACGCGGTGATGTACGTGTTGAAGGGGCAAAATATTTTTCTGAAGAGAAATTAGCCTCCACTGTTCGATTAAAGATGAGTGAAACGATCACTCAGTCCGAACTGGAAGAAGATATTTCCTGGTTGAATAACAACCCGTTTCGCACGGTGAATGTCTTGTTTGAACGCGGTGAAAAATTTGGTGAAACTGATTTGGTGCTGGATGTTGAAGATCGTTTTCCCTTACGCGTTTATGGTGGTGTGGAAGATACCGGGACTGAACTTACCGGTAAACGTCGTTGGTTAAGTGGTTTTAACTGGGGTAATGCCTTTGGTCTCGATCATCAGCTGAATTATCAATTCACGTCTTCGTTTGATACGAAAGTATTAAATGCACATAGTTTTAATTATAAAGCGCCGTTGCCGTGGCGACATACGGCAAGTTTATTTGGTGCCTATGT
The DNA here is from genome assembly GCA_964437885.1 of uncultured Enterobacteriaceae bacterium. GTDB lineage: Bacteria > Pseudomonadota > Gammaproteobacteria > Eutrophobiales > Eutrophobiaceae > UBA7359. Next base: position 5,205 of record CAYTIZ010000042.1, on the reverse strand, counting down.
AAAATCCGATCCAAAAACTACCGGTGCAGGATTTAATTTAAGCGGAGAAAATTACCAACTGGGTTTTCGTTACAATATTCCACTCAGTAAAATTAAAAAACTGAACCATGAGCTGGTTTTAGGTTATGACTTTAAACGTAGTAATAATAACCTGGAGTTTGGTGGACTAAGTGTATTTAGTACCTTTACCAATGTTTCACAATTTTCTTTCTCTTATAACGGCAGTGTCAGTGACAAGTGGGGTGCAACAAGTTTCGGCAGTAATGTTTATCTGAGTCCTGGTGATATGATGGGCGATAATCGTGACATTGAGTTTGCTGCGTCACGCGCCTTTGCTTCGGCGGGTTATGTTTATGGTCGTTTTAATATTAATCGTGTGACACGTTTACCGATGGAGTTTAGTTGGTTGACGGAATTACAGTTTCAGGTGTCAAACAAAAATTTATTAGGTAGCGAACAGTTTGGTATCGGCGGTCAGCAAACCGTACGTGGTTATGATGCCTACGATGCGGTAGGTGATGAAGGTGTATTAATAAAGAATGAAATTCGTTCACCAGCCTTTGCTTTATTGAAACATCTCAATATAGAAGTGCCGCAGGAAGAGTTGCAACTGTTATGGTTTTTTGATTTTGGCTCGGTAAAGAATGTTGATTTGCTTGTCAACGAAGGCGGCACAGATCTGATGTCTACGGGTGTCGGTTTGCGTTATTCCATCGCGCCTTATCTTACCTTACGCGCCGACTATGGTTGGCAATTGAAAGCATTAACTTCGACTACTAATCGCGGTAGTCGCTTACATGCAGGATTTGTGTTGGCGTATTAATTAGAGAGTCCTTCGTTAACAAGGGACAAGCTTAAGCCTGTCCCCTGCAATCATGAAAGTAGTTCATTAATCGGTTTTTTTGACGCAGATAGTTAATTGATCTCCATCATATGTGTTTCGCTGAAATAAACAGAATGAAGAGAAAAGTAAAATTACTTGGATCCGACTAATAAGCTCCATGGTGCTTGAGTCAGAGCATCCTCTAAGCTAATAAATTAGATAGTCAGAGAAGATAATTGATTTTTATGCACGTTAGTAGGAATTTGAACAACGCTCTGACCCATAGTTGAGGATCAATTTTACGGATTACAATTTTCCTTTAAAATATGAATACAATTCGGATTAAAACAACGATAAGCTTCGCATGTTCAATTTAGGATAAGGTAATGACGATAAGAGAATTAAACGGTAAAACACCTAACATTGCTGATTCAGCATTTGTAGATGAAACAGCATTGGTCATTGGAGATGTCACTATTGGCGAAGACAGTTCAATTTGGCCCATGACCGTGGTTAGAGGTGATGTGCAAAAAATTACCATTGGTAAGCGGACAAATATTCAAGATGCCTGCGTTTGTCATGTGACCCATGACGGCGAATACACGCCCGGAGGTTTCCCCTTAACAATAGGCGATGGCGTAACTGCCGGTCACCGCGCGACTTTGCATGCCTGTGCCATTGGTGACTATTGTCTTATTGGTATGTCGGCAACAATTATGGATGGTGCTGTTTTGGGGGACAGGCTGATCATCGGTGCTGGAGGCTTGGTGCCTGCGGGTAAGAAACTGGAAGGTGGTTATCTTTATGTTGGTAGTCCCGTGAAGCAAGTACGAGCACTCAATGAAGATGAATTAAAGTCATTAGAATATTCTGCGGATCATTATGTAGAAGTGAAAAACAGGCATATGAGTGGTTAAACTACGCATTCATGGTAACGTTGATATATGTAGCCTATTGTAGCGCAGTTGTCATTATCAATACGGTAAGGTAACGATTATGGCAACTCCTAAAGAAGCTACAGTAAGAAGCAAGGTTGAGTCCTGATTTAAAAAAACAGGCCGAAAGTGTATTGGTTGCCATTGGTATGTCTTCATCGGAGGCTATCCGTTTATTTTATCAGCAGATTTCCAATCGCAAAGAATTTCCACTTGAACTAAAAGTACCTAATCAGGAAACTATTGATGCATTCAATGAAAATTCCCCTGAGTTGGTGACTATTCAGGATTTGAGAGAATTGTCTTAGTGAGGAAAATATTCGTTACTAACCGTTTAAAAAAATATTTGAAAAAAGCTAAAAAGAACGCGAAGCAGGATACAGGAAAGTTATTAGAGGCCATTGAAATATTGGCTGATTCAGGGATCTTGCCGGAAGTGACTCTTTCACATCCGTTAGTTGGAAACTGGCAGTCAAAATGGGAATGTCATGTACAGCCCAACTTTATACTGATTTACGAGGTATCTGAAAAAATCTTGCGTCTTGAAAGATGTGATTCTCACTCTGACTTATTTTGAGATTACACCGAAACTTCTTTCGAGTTAGGTTCCTAAAGAGCTTACATTTTTATAGGCAATCGCTACAATAGCCGCCCTATGTCTAGTCATTCTGATAATTATGACGTCATCATTGTTGGTGGTGGTCATGCTGGTACCGAAGCCGCGTTAGCTTCAGCGCGCATGGGCGCTCGTACTTTATTACTGACTCACAATGTCGATACATTGGGACAGATGTCGTGTAATCCGGCGATAGGTGGAATTGGTAAAGGACATCTGGTTAAAGAAATTGATGCCATGGGTGGTTTGATGGCAACGGCAGCCGATCATAGCGGGATTCAATTTCGTATATTAAATTCTCGAAAGGGCGCGGCCGTGCGTGCGACTCGTGCGCAGATCGATCGCTCTCTTTATAAGCAATTTGTAAAGCCTGCTCTGGAAGGACAGGAAAACCTTTTTATATTTCAACAAGCAGTAGATGATTTAATTGTTGAAGGCGAACAAGTTCAAGGTGTTGTTACGCAAATGGGCTTAAAGTTTATGGCGCCTACGGTTGTTTTGACAGTAGGTACTTTTCTCGGTGGTAAGATCCATATTGGTGATAGCAGTCATCAAGGTGGTCGGGCGGGTGATCCGCCTTCGATAGCATTGGCCGAAAGATTACGTGAGTTGCCTTTTACGGTTGGGCGGTTAAAGACCGGAACGCCACCGCGCATTGATGGAAAAACAATTGATTATAGTCAGGTTGGTATCCAACCGGGCGATGATCCTGTTCCCGTATTTTCATACATTGGCAATGAAGGTCAGCATCCACAACAAGTGCCGTGTCACATTACTTATACGAATGAACGTACTCATGAAATTATTCGCGGCGCTTTGGATCGTTCGCCGATGTATAACGGCAACATCGAAGGCACGGGTCCGCGCTATTGTCCTTCCGTCGAAGATAAGGTCATGCGTTTTACCGATAAAGATGCACATCAAATATTCATTGAACCGGAAGGTTTAAATACCAATGAAGTTTATCCAAATGGTATCTCAACTTCATTACCTTACGATGCACAGATTGCTTTAGTTCGCTCGATAAAAGGATTTGAAAACGCGCATATTATTCGTCCGGGTTATGCAATCGAATATGATTTTTTTGACCCGCGCGAATTATCACCGTGGTTAGAAACCCGGTTTATTAAAGGCTTGTTCTTTGCCGGACAAATTAATGGTACGACTGGTTATGAAGAAGCCGCAGCACAGGGCTTGCTTGCAGGTTTAAATGCGGCGCTTCGGATTCAGGATAAAGAACCCTGGTATCCACGTCGTAATGAAGCCTACCTGGGTGTGTTAGTTGATGACTTAATTACCATGGGTACAACCGAACCGTACCGCATGTTTACCAGTCGCGCTGAATATCGTTTGATGCTACGCGAAGACAATGCTGATCTTCGTTTGACTGAGCAAGCACATGAATTAGGTTTAATCGGCGAACAACGTTGGCGCTTGTTTAATGAGAAACGTGATGCAATAGTAAAAGAATCAGAACGTCTGGATAATATTTATGTGGGTTCCAAATTACTTTCTGTTGAAGACACTGAAAGTGTATTAGGGATGTCGATACGTACTGATCAAAGTTTGTTGCAGTTGTTAAAACGACCTGAGATTACTTACAACGATATTTCAAAATTACCGAATGTAGCGGTTGCTGATATTGATTCAAAGGTCGCAGAACAAGTTGAAATACAAGCGAAGTATTTCGGCTATATTCAGCGTCAGGAAGAAGAAGTTGAACGTAATCGACGCCATGAAGAAATGGCATTACCTGACGCGATTGATTATCAGGATGTGCGCGGTTTATCCACGGAAGTGATAGAGAAGTTATCACAACATCGTCCAGTTAATCTGGGACAGGCTGCTCGAATTCAGGGCATAACACCAGCTGCAATATCTTTATTGCGTATTTATTTAAAGAAGCAATCACTATTGCTTCAGCAAAGTGCCTGATTTAGGGCGCAATTGAAAATGTCTTTTTTTTGCGAGAAGCTTATAGCCACAGAGTACACAGAGAAACAATATATTGTTTTTCATTCTGTTTTTTCTCTGTGTTCTCCGTGGCCAATACCGTATCTTTTGACTTAAGTTAAGTACCCCATTTATGCTAGATAAGTTAAAGGCCGGTCTGAGAAGCCTGAGTCTCGACCCTGAGCAACAGCCATGTGATCAATATCTGGTTTATATCTCCTTATTACACAAATGGAACCAGTCCTATAATTTAACTGCTGTAAAGCAGCCCGAACAAATGCTGACGCGTCATGTATTGGATTCCTTGTCTGTTTTGCCTTTTATTAAAGGGCAGCATTGTCTGGATATCGGAACAGGGCCAGGCTTACCCGGAATGATATTGGCTTTGGCTTTGCCCGGGTCACGATGGACCTTGCTTGATAGTAATCAAAAAAAAGTACGCTTTCTCAGGCATGTGAAAGCTGAACTCGATGTTGGTAATGTTGAAATTGTTCAATCTCGTGTGGAATCATATAAAGCAGAAATAGATTTCGATACGATAATTTGTCGAGCTTTTGCACCTTTAAATCGCATGCTTGAACTGACTCAGCATTTGATAACGCAGGACAATCAATTGCTTGCTATGAAGGGTAAGCAGGCGAGCAATGAAATTGATGCTCTTGGAGAGCATCAATTTCTTATTAAGCTTAATAGTTTAGCGCATGCAACTGATGATTTACTTGCAAACCTAATCCAGATAAGACGAGCTGAATGATATTTTTGGTAGATACCCGTGATACTTGAAAATGCCTATTCATAGGCCGCTCTTGCGCATGACCTCCATGGCTGTCTCTTGATCACAAGTCATCGGTGATTTCGAGTTCTTTGATTATTTCAAA
>CAYTIZ010000041.1:0-13292 GCA_964437885.1 uncultured Enterobacteriaceae bacterium | reverse complement strand
CATCCGGCTCAATATGAATATCCGAGGCCTTGATCTGTATCGCATCTTCGAATAAGGATGCCAATAATTTTACTACCGGTGCGTCGGCAACATCAGCATCGGCTAACAATGCACCTAAATCAATATCACTCTCTGTTAATTCTTCATTTAGTTGCTCTGCAAAACCACTAATTTGATCTGTCTTTCGATAAACTGTATCAATTGTTTTCAGGAGATCTATTTCCCTGACGACAGCCAGTTTTATCGGCTTATTTAATATTCTCGACAATTCATCATAAGCAAAAATATTTGTTGGATCTGCCATACCTACAAGAACGCCAGTGCTATCTGTATTTAAGGCGACAGCACGAAAACGACGTGATTGAATTTCAGGAATCATTCTAATGATGTCTGGATTAAATTTGTAGTGTAATAAATCAATAAACGGAATTTTTAATTGCTGGGACAGTGCTTCAAGCATCTGATCTTCTGTCAGGTACCCATATTCAATAAGTAGCTTGCCCAGTTTTTGCCCGGATTTTTTTTGCTCAGAAAGTGCTTGTTCAAGCTGCGCTAGCGAGATCAGATCGTGATCAATCAGTAAATCACCAAGCCTGACTTTTTTACGTAGCTTCATCTTTTAGGAGGTTACTCAACTTCGTGATACGTTGATTAACAAAATTTCTGGATTCGTATGCTAAAGAAGTATTTGTTGATGCTTTTTGATAAGCATATAAAGCATCTTCATATCGCTTCAGGGATTCAAGTGATATTCCCAATCCCATCCACCATACCGATTTCATTGGATTAAACTGTAATAAATCACGATATATTTTAGCAGATCCATTATGTTCATTTAATTTTTGTAGAATAGCTGCCTTTAAAGCATAGTATTCAACATTAGTTGGTAATGTTGGAGAGTTTTGATCCAACATTTCTTTTGCCTCAAACACCTTTTCATCATTAAGCAATAAACGTGCATATACTTTTAACCAGTCTGCTTGATCAGGATACTGTATTAGACCTTCGTTAAGAATACTGTAGGCCAGTTCTATGTGCCCCTGTCTGGATAAAATCGTAGCCAGGGTAGAACGTGCATTAACATGCGACGCATCCTGATCCAAAGCCATGTTAAGTCTTTTCAGGCTATTTGAAATATCTCCATTTTTGTAATCTTTGTAACCTTGTCGGAAAAGTTTTTCTGCATAAGCGTTCACATCCTGATTAACCAGTGTCTTTACAAGCTCGCCTTTGTAAACTGTCTCTTTTTCCAGTTCTACCTGTTTATTAACAATATCATCCAGACCTTCATCAAATGGATGATTGTTATTTCTTTCAACAACTTCATTTGACCATTGATAATCCATAAAAATAACAAGATCATCATTGTTGTTCGATGTAGTTTTTCGTATCCTCATAGGTTGATCTGTTTCAAGTACTAATTTAAATCTGTTTTCTTTATTAATCGAGTACCTAATAGCTACGATAGGCTCAATAGGTTTAAGTTCTTCCAACAAAAACCCAAGTTCGGCATTGTTGACTTCTATCACGATTCGATTCGGATTATCCAAACCATAAACCAGATAATCAATATCCCCTAGCATCTTCATTATCAGATTGAAACCCTGCTCGTTTGTGTCAAAAAATATTTCTTCAATTTTATTCAATGGACTTGGTATGTCAGGTTCACTTGCAAAAATAGATGACTCAATTAATAAGTTATTATCAAGCTTTAGGAAATGATTTGATTCATTTATGTTTATGTCCACATCTCCACTTAATATTGATGATTCGAATTCACTTTCACTTTTCGTCTTATTTAGTGCAGCAATCTGTTGAGAAGGATCGGTGTCGGCGAAAGACAAAAAAGATAATTTTACAAAATTATTTGTAAATAAATAATTTGAAATCGTTGCTACTGAAATTACTATAAAAATGGATATTAATGGTAAGGAAGCTGAATACCATTTTCTTTTTTGCTCTAATTCCAGATCATAAGCAGAACATAAACCATCCAGAATAGTATTCTGATTTTCTTCCAGAAAAGCATCACGCTTTTCCAGATCATTTAACATTTTATTAATTAAACTCATTTATTCAGTTTCCAAACAAGCGCCGTGAGAAATTAGGCATTAATAAATTTATCCATGATTCAGTTTTATCTTTAGTATGTTCTATATCCAGCGCCGCAAGGTTGACATGTTTATGTGTCGCTTTATGCTTACCTTCACCATAGGCACATATCAAGGCTTTGTGACATAAGATATTTATTAAACGCGGTATACCATCACTATGACGATAGATTGCTTCACAGGCACGCCTACTAAACAAATCATTATTACTATGACCAGCGATCTGTAATCGATGACGGATATAAACATAAGCTGCCACTTTATTGAGCGGTAACAAACGATATGAAAATGTAATTCGTTGTTTTAATTGCCGAACTGAAGGTTGATTCAAAAGCATGTCCAATTCCGGCTGACCGAATAAAATAACCTGTAATAATTTACGCTTTTCTGTTTCCAGATTGGTTAATAAGCGTAAGGATTCAAGTGTCTGTACTGGCATAGCTTGCACTTCATCAAGACAAACAACCACCCTCTTGCCTTTCCTATGTGTGTCCAACAGCGCACGAGTAATTAATTTCATTAGTATATGTTGCGATGTGGTGTTTGAATACTTAACGGACAAGGCATCAGCAATGGCAAATAAAAGACTATCTGGTTTAATATATGGATTATGAATATAGACCGTTACAAATTCTCTGTTGATAGTTTTCATCAGGGTTCGACAGAGCATGGTCTTACCAACACCTACCTCACCTGTGATCTTTATAAATCCTTCGCCACTACGTAATGCTATAACAAGTACATTCAATGCATCCTGATAACCAGCACGGTTCATGAAAAAACTGGTGTCCGGCGTTATACTGAAAGGTAGCTCAGATAATTTAAAATGTTGTAAATACATAATTATGTCCTGTTATAAAGCACTCTGTTCAACTATTATCTTGTGAAAAAAGATCATCCAGAAACGTGTCTGGCGGTGGCGTATTCATAACATCACGAAGTTGTTTAATATTATCTCTTGATTTTAATAATTCCTCATTCCACTCATCCGAACTACGAACCACAACAGGCTTTAATAAGATAACCAGTTCGCTTTTAATCGAGGTCTTCTTTTTATGGGTGAATAAGCTGCCAATACCTGGCAAATCACCAAGAAAGGGGGTTTTTGCATCCTGATCATTAATAGATTCCTGCATCAAACCACCAATGACAATTACCTGCCCACTACGTGCACGGACAATACTGTCAGATTCGCGAACCGTACTTAATGCTAGCGGTAATTGTTGTGTTACGTTACCCACTGTCACCGTTTTTTGTTGGTCAATAACTTCACTGATTGAAGGATGTACATGCAAAGTGACATAACCTTCTTGACTGATTTGTGGTGTCACATCAAGTGCAATTCCAGAAAAAAACGGGGTAAGTGTTACGTCTGGATTTACTGTCGTATTATTGCCAGTAGTGGTGTTGACGGATGAAACATCGGTTACGAAAAATTCATCTGTACCAACCTTAATAATCGCTTTTTGATTATTCATCGTGGAGACACGTGGGCTTGATAAAACCTGCACATTGCCCTGGGTTTTTAGTAATTCAATAAAGGCTGTAAAATCGCCAAAATTTAATGCTGCACTGAAAACACCACCAAAGGCTGCTGCAGTTGCACCAGAAATTGCCGAAAAACTATCTGGAGCAAGATTTCCAGTATTACCCGCAATACCACTCAATCCACTTTCACCAACCAGTACAGTGCCACCACCTATATTAGAGGTGGTAATTGAATTATCTCCAGGTGTAAGCAGAGAACTCCAGTTTATACCTGACTGATAATTTTCGTTTAGCCTGACTTCAATAAATTTAGCTTCAATTACGACTTGTCTCTGAACAATTAATTGTGTTGCCTGCAAATATGCTTCGACTTCTCTTAATTCATTGGGTAGTGCACGAACAACAACCACACCGGTCTGCGGATTAACAACAACACTACGCCCATCACCCTCACCTACTATTGCCTCAACAGAATCTTGCAATTCAGTCCAGAAAGAATTCAACGTCTGACTAGTGCGAATATTCGTACCGAGCGCACTATTATTCGAAACAGTTGTACCACTCGTGCCCGTACCTGAACTACTACTCTGGGTTAATGAACCTGAACTAACAGAGGTCTGGGAACTACCTGAACGTTCAATATTTAAATAATTAATTTGATATATACGTGCACGTAAGCGGCCAGGCAATACCTGGAATCCGTATGAAGTACTTATAAATTCATAACCATAAACGTCGCGAGCAGCTTCCAATACATCAGGTATGGTTACATTGCGCAAGTTAAGTGTAATCGAACCACTCACTTCAGGATGAATAACCATATTGTAATCCGTACCATCGACCAGACTTAAAAAGAACTGATCTGCAGCTACTGCATTGACAGAAATATCAAACCTTTCCTCATCTTTTATTGCAGGCACGTTGGCTGTATCAAGATTAATGGTCGGGATAAGTGATTTCGTAACACTATCTGGAACTGGATCCTGATTCGCATTATTACTCACTGACTCATTGACGACATCCTCCATTAAATCAACCACGTCTTGCCTAACGGTCTGATCCTGGCACGCCGTTAAAATAAACAAGGATAAAAATAGATATGTGCTAATATTTTGTCTGATCTGTCTCATTTTTTTATCTCAAAATTACTTCCGTAATTTATAATTTTTTATTACTTCAGTGTTATACAACCTGACAATTAATTTTTGATCTTCATCATCTATCACTACTGATAGTGGGTTGATTTCAAGCACTTTAGCAGAATCAATATCATCGCCTGCCCTCACCAACTTTCCATTCAAAATAGCAGTCCTGTCTTCAGCAGAAATTCGAATTGCAGAAAGTTTCCAGTTAATTTTTCCTTTAACCTCAATTTCTTCAAAAAAGACAGGCTCACGCTCCATAACCATATACGTAGCAGGCCGAGTGGGATCAGGTAGCTCAGCATTGGCCATAACCATTATTGGCAAAAGATATATAATGAAGAATATTTTTCTCGTTAGATTCATAATTATCTATACACCTATCCATTCTTGTTTAAGGCTCAGAGTAAATATTTCAATTACCACATTAGCGTCAGGATATTCATTAACCGTTAAATTAAATTTATCCCAGAAAAATCCCCATTCCAATTCTTCAAGGCTTCTTAGATAATTCAAAGTCGTTAAGTAATCGCCGGAAATCTCAATCCTTAAGCCATGTTTATAGGCATTATCAAGATTGTCGGCAGTAAGTTTTTTATCATTATTGTTATTATTTGCTGCTGTAGCCTCAGCTTCATCTTTGGTAATAACCGGGGAAACACCAAGACTTTTTAGATTAAGCAATGTTAAACCATCTATTTTATGTAATACGGTTTCCAATATCTTTGGCATATCCTCAGGAGAAACAAGACTATCGGTTGATAACTCAAGATCTGCCTGCACATTAATTAAACGTGAACGCAATATCTTCAGCTTGGCAATGTTATCCGCATCAGGATTTTCCTTACTTGTCTCCATCAGCTTTTGAAACCGGTTAACTAATACCAGTCGCTCTGCATTTTTTTCATTTAAATTTGCAATCAATATTTTTTGTTCTGCTTCCATAGGTGATATCAGAAAAGAATCCCAAATACTAAATATCACAACAACAATACCAATAAAAACCACCGCCCTTTCACGCAGACTGAGAGCATCAATTTTTTCAGAAAGTTTATTTAATTGTTCCATAATATTAATTCGTACTAATTAAAAAACTAATTTCAGACTCACTGCCTTCTTTCTCAATTCGAGCTAACTCCATTACATTAAAAAATGATCCATTCAAACTTTTTTCTTTCGCCAGATTTTGAATATAAACCGGCACTAATTCAGAGGACAAAGTTTTACCTTTCAGTCCGAGTGCAGCTCCTCCCTGACTAATATTGACATCCGTTAGCCATGTTCCTTCAACATGTCCTCTTGCAAATGACTCAAGATAAGATGAAAAACCAGATGAATTTCCAAAAGACCGGCTGGATAAAACATTATAGACGCGCTCACGTTGTTCCAACTCCTTACTCAATTTAGTAATTTCATTTTCCAGCAATTTACTTTTATTTTTTTTCTTATGAGAAGACTCCAATACAGTAAGCTGTTTATTAAGCTGTATTAACTCTGTCTCAATAGTGAGAAGTTGCATTTTATAAGGCTTTAACTTACTGAGTTGATAGGCATATAAGCCTGAAAAAATCAGCATAAAGAAAAATCCTACTTGCAACATCGTCATTGCAGAAAATACAACCTTCTGTTTTCGAAACATGGGTTGATATAAATTGATCTGCTGATTCATGATGGTGCTACCTCTTGACGTAAGGCAGTACCAATAGCTAATAAACAACGTGATTGAACTGATGCAGGAATGGGCTCGTCAACATCAATTAATTCATTCACATCAAGTATTCTTGCAGGAACCTGTAATTGCTCGGATAAATATTCCGTAATACCTGGAATCTCTTTACCAATCGGCGTCATAACCAAAGATGAGACTTGTGCTTGTGCAAAATTGCTTTCGTAATAATCCATTGAGCGTTGTACCTCGATAACGATGTTATCTAGCCAACGCTGACAGAACTCATCATCCATCACACTTAATACCGATTCAGGTAATGATGACGTTCCGGCATTAATTGTGCGAGAAAGATATAATTGCGATTGTTTAGTAATCGTTATCAATCCCTGCTGCTGACCAACGTAGATAAGCGCAACACCACCCACATCTTCTGGCAGCATTGCCGCAACATTTCTTAATGCCAATTCAGGTATATCGATAGTATCGAGATGAAGTCCAGCACCATTAAGTTGGTCTATTAATTGTTTTACTCGAGCCGAACGCGCGACGACGGCATATATCATTTTGCTTCTAGCCGTTGCTTTGTGCGCGGGTGCTTCAAAAACATCAACAACTGCGTCATCGATATGAAAATCTATTAGATCTTTGACGCGCCAGCGAACTGCCGCACGTAACTCTTCAGGTTGAACATCTGGAGCCTCTACTAAAAGAAGATTGTAATCGCCAATTTCCAGAGAGCTCAAACAATGATACTGATCCAGATCATAGATTTTAGTCAGACGTGCAATCTCGGCATCTCGTACAGCGATATTTTCAATTTCCTGAACGTCACATACATCAAGGCTGGGAGGAAGATCTTTTTCACGCCAAACACGGGCAACAGAAATCACGCTTTCATCAGAACAAACTGCGACTCTAACTCCTTTCTTAAGTTTCTTTTTAAAAAAATTCAGCAACTTATTACCCTTATTGAAGTTTTATATAAATGTCATGTATATATATTATGTCGCAAAAAAAAGACAAAATCATGCCTATAATCTAATAATGTACTTAAGTTTTCCATCCTAAGTTATTAATGTCAAATAGTTTTATATGATTTTAAACATGGAATAAAGGTAAGTTTCTAAATATCGTTTAATAAAGTTTGAACTATCATTTGAAATAGTTGAGAAATAAGATTATCAGGATAGATAGGAAGAACAGAAGTTTTCTATAAAAAGAACAAAATAATTTATAAAGTATTTACTATAATTAATATAAAAGATAGTAAGCACTGACTACCATGGCTCGCGAATATAGATAAATTCATCTGCTCCGGAAAAGATACCCCAAGTGGCGCGGCTAGTGGGATTATCATCATAGGGACCATTTCCCAATCCATCAATATCGTCCCAATCATATTGCAACCAATCCTGTGCACTGAGATCAATGGTTACATCCAGACTACCCGTCTTTCCTATGCCCGGAGCATCGATTGTCAAGGGATTTGCAGGATCAAATACTCCATTAATTAATACTGTTGCAACTACCGGACTAGAAACATTGGTATCTCCTGGCATCAAGCTATCAGCACCGGTCACATCTAACAATGTTACATCTCCAGCCATGTACGTTGAACACGCGTCCGCCGTATTATAAATAAAACTATTACCATTAAAATATTCCGTACGGAGTGGTATATTAAGTGGTAGTAATTCTGAACCGAATGCATTATCCAGTACCATTCTTCCCCAACGTAATTCTGTCCCTTGAATCATTAAATGTGTGAAATCATCACAACTACCATCATTTGCAACGTCATAGCACACCGGATTTAATACTGTATGGTCGGTATCCTGAAATCCAGCTGCCAAAAATATTGCATCAACATCAGCAACGAAAACTGCTTCAGGTGCTCCCTTTTGATACATAAATGCATCGGCACCCATTCCTACAGCAAGTGCTAACGTTCCTATACCATCAAAATCTGTCTCACCCGCTAAAGTGATACTACCACCAGTCATTGAAAAAAAGCTGGCACTGGGTGCAACGGCTAAACCATCAACATAATTTCTAGGTAAAGCACTCCCGGTTAATTTCCAAAATGACCCACCATAATTATTCGTCACCAGACCATCACTATTAAAAGCCGTTATTTCAAGTATTGGTGCCGTTCCATAATAAAAAGTCTGATCCTGATAAGTAAAACCCGAACAACTATTAGCAAATGCCGGAACATTTTGCATCGTGACATTAAACCTATCAGGATAGAAACGACCAATATTCGCACTGCTCGATGCTGCAATTGTTTCACCTAAATAGAGTGGTGGTATTGCTGTAATTGTAAACACACCTACTTCTGTTATTGCCTGATTCGATTCAGTATGAATACCATTATCAACAGCACTAATATCCAGTGAACTAACAGCCAAGGAACCTGGTTGTGAGGTACCACCCGTGGGGGCAATCTTATTATGACTCAAACCAATACCGTTCAGCTGAAAATTTGGTGTTGTTACATTACTACCTGAACAGAAATCAGCACCCATTTCACCCGATATTTCCCAGGTAACGCCGCTGACATCCAGATTAAAAAAGTTTTCAGCATTAACTGAACCCGCTTTTTTAAATTTGCTACAAGTGCCGTCACCACTGGCACAATCTGAATCTGTATCCGTGCTCTCAACACATAAGCCAGCGGGTTTAACAACAAACATATTTGATGTACCAAATATAGTATAGGCTGGTTCAGGGGCTACCGCTAAAATACTTTTACGAGCGTATAATTGAATTTGGCCAGCATCATTAAAGTCAAAACTCAAGGTCGCTGTTCCTGTCACTCCAAAATCGAGATCAACGTTATCAAAATTACCATTAGATGCATCAACCGTATTTGCATTGTCATTTCCTGGCGTGATATCAAACGTCGCCGCTGCTGCATTTTCTATTTGTAGCCGTGGTGCTCCCTGGCAAGTCGTTGGATTATTGCATTTATAGGCTATCTCTATAGTTTGACTGTTTAATATCCTCGCCTCACATGCTCCGGTTGAAGTACTGGTCTGTACAGAACGTAACTGAATAGTTTGAATGTTTGGTGCTATATTAGATTCTTTGCCCGCTATTTGTGGATCAATAGCTTCGCCCACACCATTAGCAAAAAAACGAAAGACGGCATCAGCAAATTCAATATTGTCATCTTCAGCCACACCGTCTTGATCTGTTGCTGTTCCATCTGTCACATCAATATCAATGTGTGGGACTGTTGTCGCAGTTGTTTCCGTCAACCAAAATTCTGCAAAGGTTTCAGTTCCATCAAAAGTATATTGATTCGGCCCTGTGAAAGTACCGTTACCCGCTTTTAGCGCCCATCCATCTGCTGCCGGGGATGTAGACAGAGTGATACTAATAGTATTAGATGGTGTCACGGCAATATCGGCATTATCATGTGCGGTAACACGCACTGCTAAAGCTTCGCAAGTTACGCCTGGTGTTCCTAAAGGATAACTTATCGCATAATGATCAACCGCAGAGCCGACACAGGCAGTTGGCAAACAAAAAGCTTCAGAAAAAACTAGCAAACTGGCTGTTTCGGTAGTATGACCGCGTTCACTATTGGAAAATTGATCTTCATCGATGGCAAGACCAATCTGGGAAGTGGTCAAACTACAGCGACGTAACCACCCCCCGTCACCGCCATCACGACGAGATTGATTGGCAATCACCAGGGGAATAGTTGAATAGGCATTAACAAAGTTCACTGCTTGTCCAACGTTACCCGCGCAGTTTACGTTGTCCCAGCCTCTAATATTATCTGCACTGGTAATCGACTCATAAAGAATGTTGGCGGCACCGGAAGCAAAGCTGCCCTGAATATCACCATCAATGGCAACATAAGCTATAGTTTCATCACTACTGATTGTACCGCTGGCAACTTCTGCACGCTCCAATGCTAACTGTACACTGGAAATACTGATATTTCTCATCGCAACCGTCATCCAGGGTACAGAAGTCGTAACAGGCGGATTGGCACTTTCATTCACCATGCCTTGTATTCCAACCAATACTGCCGGAGCAGTAAATACGCTGCCAAAATTAATGGTATCCCAGGCCGTAGCTCCAGCTACACCGGAACCGTGTTGAACAGTCTGTGTAGTGTGAATTCCCATTTCCAGTGCTCGACCATCAGGTAGAGTAAATTGCCAGGGCGATGAACCCGCGCCTGGCTCAATAGCCATATAATGCACGGTCATTGCAGCATGAGCACCATCAAGGTTGTCCGGTTCCACCTGCGAGACTTCAAACCCGGTGGTACTGACATTCCTGATCCGTATACTGGCAGGATCTGTTCCCTCATTGGACGGCAATATAAATACCATTGGTGTTGCAGTATAAGTTTGCTGAAATGTTACTGAAGTAAATGTCGGAGTCACATTCGTATCATTGAGTGTAATCTCATCAAGCTCCATAGTGAGCGGCCCACCAGGACAGACTCTGCCGGTTCCATCCCAGTTGTTCCCTGCATTCTGATTGTTATAAAGCGTAGTAACTTCTGAAGTTGAAAAATTACGCTGAAAGATAATGACCTCATCGATCTCACCTTCCCAGTCCTGATTGACATCAAAACTACCGCCAACGCTGTCCTGTTCTTGACCAATGATAAGTCCACCGACATCAATACTCAGTGCTGCTGCGGAACCGTTACTGCAACCTTGTTGAACACCATCAACCGAGACACAATTAGTCACACCATTTCGTGTCCAGACAATATGATGCCAAATACCATCAGCAATATCCGGTATCGTAATCGCCGTTAATGCCGCATTTTTAAGAAAAGGTTGAAAGGTAGTATTGTTAGGAAACCAGGCAAGAAATTCATTTCCTGAACTGCCATTCGCTGCGGAGACAGCGGCTTGACTACCTGTATTCGAGGTATTTACCCAGAATGAAAGCGTAACATCAGTCAATCCATCCAAAGCATTATTGTTCATGGAAAGATAATCCGTTGTCAGGTTCGCTGAAAAATCACCTGCACTACAAATTTTTCCAGGGACAGTCGAAATACCACCAAATGAAGTACCGTGATTATTGTTGCCGCCACTATCCTCAACTTCATCAACTGCACCGGTCCACGCTGTTTCATCCATATGCCAATCCGTTAATATTGTTGGCGGTGGTGGTGGACATGTTCTCGCCGTACCATTCCAGTTATTCCCCGCATCCTGATTATTAAACAGTGTGGTGATTTCTGCTCCTGTTAAAACCCGTTGAAAGATGATGACTTCATCAATCTCGCCTTCCCAATCCTGACTGATACTAAAACCACCACCAACACTATCTTGTTCCTGACCAATAATCAGTCCCCCTACGCTAACACTGAGAGGTAGAATTGAACCACCGCCGGCACAACCGCTAAGAACACCATCAACCGAAACACAATTGGTCGCGCCATTACGCGTCCAGACAATATGATGCCAGTTACTATCAGCGATATTTGGAATAGCAATCGTCGCCAATGCCACATTTTTAACAAAAGGCTGGAAAGTTGTATTATTGGGAAACCAGGCAAGGAATTCATTTCCCGAACTGCCATTTGCTGCTGATAGAGCGGCTTGAGTACCTGTATTCGAAGTATTGACCCAAAATGAAAGCGTAACATCAGTCAATCCATCCAAAGCATTATTGTCCATGGAAATATAGTCGGCGGTAGAATTTGCTGAGAAGTCCGCCGCATTACAGACCTTGCCTAAAACAGGTGAAATTCCACCAAATGAAGTCCCATGAAAATTGTTAACCGTACTATCAATGACTTCATTAGCCGCACCTGTCCATACCGGCCCGTCGACATACCAGTTAGCAAACGCTTCTTTTATCTCCGCATCAAAAGCTTTTTCTACAACAAACAATCCTGCAGATTCAGTCGTATGCGCGAATTCAGTATCTGTCCCCTCATCCTCTTGTAAACGAACACGTACTGCACTTGTCGTAATTGAACATTCGCGCATCCAACCGCCATCTCCCCCATCTAAACGATTTTTGGAAGCAACCACCAACGGGGGGCTAGCGTATGTGTTACTAAAGTTATTATCTATTGAACACGTATGAGTGATATTATCGGCAGAAAGTATAGCTTCTATTAATACCGATCCACTGCCCGTATCAGTTAGAGTATCACTCACTCCAGACGGCGCGGCTAACCAACCGATAATTTCTGCATTTACCGGTAAAGCGGTTAAAACTTCACTCAATTCCAAAGCAGTTTCAAAACCGGAGGCTGTCGCATTTCTAATTGCCGTCGTAATAAAAGGAGTCGTTTGACCACCATTTACATCGACACCATTATTATTTGTCTGTACCTGCCCCACCATTGCAATGGTGCTACTTGAAAATGCAGAAGCAAATGAAACTGGATCCCAACCTTCAGTTCCAGCAAATTTCTTCTGAACTGTCGTTGTTAAAGGAGTTGTACCCACCTCAATAATTTCGCCACCAGGAAGTTTATGTCGACCGGGTTCTATTGCAATCCAGTTAACATTATGTGACGTGAATACCCCTGCATCAGCACAACCTCCACAAACAGTCGGCCTTACCTGGATGATTTCAAATCCGCTGGTTGTTACATTCTGAATACGCAGGGCTCTGGGCTCATTTGATGGCGTATCTTTTGTCAAGACAAAGACTACTGGTGCTACATCAAAAAAAGCACCTGTGAAAGATACTGTTTTAAAGCCTGAGGTAACAGTTGGATCATCAACCGTGACAGTACCGGCAGAAATCTTCCATGCATAAGCATTCGTGATAAAGCCGAATACCAAAAAGCAAAATATCGATAAATATTTTTTCATTACTAAAACAATTCTCTTTGATAAATTATTGGCGAATTTTCATTCTCATTGCTTCTATTAT
>CAYTIZ010000040.1:7870-13299 GCA_964437885.1 uncultured Enterobacteriaceae bacterium | reverse complement strand
GTATATGTACGGTATATGTACATACAAAAATGCACTTTCTTGGTTGGGGATGCCGTTTCAAAATTTTACTAAATTGCAATTAACAACTCATTTTACTAATATTAAATAATACTATTTATGAATATTGGTAATTATTATGGCTAATACAAGCCTGACACTGGGTAAGCACTGGGAATCCTTTATTAAGGAGAAGGTGTCCAATGGTCGCTATGGCTCAGCCAGTGAGTTGGTTCGCGACTCACTGCGTTTACTCGAAGAACGTGATGTCAAATTAGAGACTCTACGCTCCGCGCTTATTGAAGGAGAAGAGAGCGGTACGGCAGGCAAACTGGATATTGAATCAATAAAACGTAAGGGAAGAGAAAAAGCAAGGAATGCCAACTCTAAAAAAGATCACTAAAACACAACTTGCTGAAAATAATTTAATTGATATTTGGCTTTATTCATTCGCTGAATGGGGCGAGTCATTAGCAGATGAGTATCTGGATCAATTAGATAAAGGGATGTGCAGTCTACTTGCAAACCCTGAAATAGGAATGGATTGTAACTATGTTCGTGAGGGATATCGACGCTTCCAAATCAACAAACACCTTGTTTTTTATCGAGTTAAAAATACGGAAATAGAAATAATTCGTGTGTTACATGAGTCTATGGATATTGATTCTCATCTTTAGTTAAACAGTTTGATAGTTCATAATTAATGAACTATAGTGCATAATATATGAACTATCAGGCTGGATTAAATATTGAGCAAACTAGCTGACGCACTCTTCACCAAAACCCAAAAGAATGTTTTGCAATTACTCTATGGGCGACCGGACAGGAGTTTTTATACCAAAGAGATTCTGCGCTTGACGGGTATGGGTGTGCATACCATTAAACGGGAATTAGACAGGATGGTTGAGGCCGGCATTCTGACCTTAAAATCTGTGGGGAATCAGAAGCACTATCAGGCGAATCCTGCTTGCCCGCTTTATGAAGAACTCATTAGTATTGTTAAGAAAACCGTGGGTGTGGTTGGCGTGTTACGCGATGCACTGGAACCACTGAAGAAGGATATTCATGCTGCATTTGTTTATGGCTCGATGGCAAAGGGACAGGAAAGAGCAAAAATCGATATTGATTTAATGCTAATAGCAAACGAACTATCTTATACGGAAATAATGGGCTTATTAATCCCCTCACAGGAAATAATGAAACGACCCATTAACCCAACAATTTATTCCAGAAAGGAATTTCAGAAGAAAGTGAAACAAGGAAATAATTTTCTGGAACGGGTATTGGTACAGGGTAAGCTTTTAATCATAGGGAATATGGATGGCATTGGAACAACTGGATAATCTTGTACGAATTGGTGAATTGCCTACAAGGATGTAGGTAAGGGGTGTGAGCAGGAGCGGAAGCTTTACATGGAGAGCCGCCAAGTGCGAAAGAGTTTAATGTTTAGTTACTTCGGACAGAGAACGATTACAGGATATAAAACAAAACAAATTATCAGAAGCAGGGCAATTTGATCTAGCTTATAACGCCAGTCACGCATTAGCGTTAGCAGCACTACGTCGATGCGGTTATCGCTCTAAAAATCGTTATCAAGTGTTTCAGTGTTTAAATCACACAGTCGGATTATCAGCAGAAAAAACTCAGGTATTAGCACAATGCCATTACCGTCGTAATGTGGCTGAGCACGAAGGTCATTTGGAAATTGAGGAGGCTTTATTAAAAGAATTAATTCAATTAACAGATGAGCTTTTAACTCCTGTTATTTTTTGGGGGGATTACAAAACAAATCGAATTAACAATAGATTATTTAATTGATTATAAAATTACTAATAAGTTAGGTATATCTAAAATTGATATTAAATGTCTGGCGCAAGGAGTTGTTCAAAATATTCAAGTAGTAACGGATGATCAGGATATGCTCGAAGTTGCCGAAAGTTTCGGCATTTTGACAAAGACTACATTGGAATTGATGTCGTTAATGCAGAATTGTAAGTATATACAAATGAAGAAGATTAAAGAAATTGTAGTCTACTGGGAATATATTGAAGATAAACCCGCTAATTTTAGAAAAGATTACAATAGGTTATTCAAAAAGAAGTAATTTCTTTGAATATATCTTTCCGCATTTCTGTGGGCGGGTTCGGACTAAGTTATTTACATCTGCAAGCAAACAATAAAAAATCATTACTCACCCATAATCTGAACAATAATATCCCGTGTTCTGGCGCAGGTATCAAAGTCAATGATGACTATCTGTTGCCAGGTTCCTAACATCAATGCACTTTCTGTAAATGGGATAGTTAATGATTGACCCTGAATTTGACCTCGAAGATGACTATGGCCATTGTTCTCTCCAGCATTACGCGTGTTATGTTGCCATTCGGGATTTTTTGCTATTAGTCGATCCCAGATAAGCCTGGTATCTTCACGTAAGCCAGGTTCATCCTCAAATATCATGACGGATGCAGTAGTATGTTTAACAAAAACAGTGACAATGCCTGCATTGAGTTCAGATTCTTTTAATAAGCGTTGACAGGTTTCAGTGATATTTTCTATTTTTGTATCACCTTGCATATCAAGTGAGAATTGTTGGGTTACTACTGACATGATTAATCCTCGGTATTTTGTGTATTTAGTGCTCTAAGGAAGCTAATATCTTTTTCAGATAGTTTTCCGTCACGCGCTTCTTCGAGTATAGCGTCAAATGTTCCTTGTGCGGTTAAACGTCGAACAGCAGAGAGTACTTTTGAACTGAGTTGGCCTTTTTCTTTTAAGCTATCCAGATAATTAAAGGCATCTGCAAAGCTTTCATCATTACGATTATAATAATCGTTGCCTCGTTCGCGGTTACTGTAGGCTTCTAATTGTTCGCAAGCGACAAGGATTTCACCCAGTTGACGAAGCCAGTCCGGTTCTTCAGCCAGTTTTTCAGGATAATAATAATACAAGGTTACTTTCTCCATCCACGCAGACCATTGGATATCATGTTGTTCAAGTTTGGGTTTTACTTGTTCGAGTAATCGACTTAAACGACGAGCATAGCCTAGTCGCATCTCGACTTGCTCTTTTGCCCATTCATTTATTTTTATGCCTTGTTCTTGTAATTGAGACTGGTACAACTCCCAGAATGCTTCGGTTTCTTTTCCATAAACTGTTTGAGGGTGTGCTGCACGCCATTCTGCAGGTCGCGTAGGGATATTAAGTGTTTTAGCCCAGGTCCATATTTTTCCAAATAAACCCTGATCAAGACCGGCTCGCCCTAAATCATGCAGTAAACAGGCAACTTGATAATGGCGCACCCGTTCTTCACCGTAACCAAGATCATGAGCAACAGCGGCACACATCTTTGCTGTTCTTAAAGCATGGTCTTTATCATAACCTTCGATAATTTCTCCGGGTTTTTCCGGGTGAGGATAATCGTAATATTCCAATAGTGTGTTCACTATGGATTCCGGGATCCATAATAGTGAACCGGGAAGCGTTGAAGTCATGTTGGAGAGTTTAAAAGAAAGGCTAAGTGAAAGTAAAATTGAATATATCGCAATGATTAATAAAGTGAATATCTACTTTAAAAACGGAAGAGTTCATGGCATGCAACGCAAGTGTCATTTAAGCGTTTATACACCATTTGCATACCTTCTTTATCATTATTTTGTGCCATGTAACCGAGGTTATTAGCTTCAATTTGTAATTGTTTGGCTATATTTTCAAAGATACTTTTTTCGCTTACTGTTAAATCGATGCCAGGTAAGGCTTGTTTGAGACTTTTTGCAGTGAGATATAATTCGCTTGCGTTGTCGAATAATTCTTCTATTTGCTCCATGTCCAGATTCTCTTCATAAACGGACATGCTGAGACGTTGCATAATTTCCTGAATATTTTCACTATAGATGACATGAAGTTTAAGTACATTCTCTTGGTCTGGTTCCGCTGGCGTAGCGATGCTGCTAAAGAACAAGAGAAAAGATATTAATAATATTTTAGTCATATTGTAGAGTTTAAAAGAAAGATGGAGTGAATGTAAATCATCACATCAATTTATCCCATTCAGGACAAGTTATTACTCTTAAATAGAAAAAGCGGGTTTCGCTGTTTCAGAGCTTGAACCGATGGTGATATTAATACTACTTGATAATGTTTTGCTTGAGCTTATGATATTTGTATAGTTTTCAGTATTTTTATAGGCGAGGTTGACGATGCCATCTCCTGGTCGATAATTATGCCTGTTTTGTAATGTGTTGATGCTTGCATAATTATTTCCTGTTTTATCAATCGTGACTTCTTTATTAATCCCAATCGAACTGAGTACCCATCCATGGGTTCTATCTGATGATGGGTCATTATGGCTATTTTGATTGATTGCCAAATCATCTGTTAGTGAATAATCATTGCTGGTTATTGATTTTGGAACCGAATGAGATGAATTGTTTGCGATAGCTGTCGGGTTAATTGTGGTTGATTGTTGTTCTATGTCCGGTGAATCCGGATTTGCACTATCGGTGTTAAATTGGGATTGGAACGTCGTTGTAACGAATGAAATCACTGCGCCCAGTGGTCCGCCAAATAATGCACCACCCGCAATTTGCATTGCCGGGGCAATGGTGTCACCGCTTATCTTTCTGTATATCGCATTGACGATTGGGATATGTTGCAATGGATTAACAATGTCGATTATATCTCCAAAGGTAAAGCCGTCTTCGCCGAATATGCTCGTTTCTTCATTAACAGGCGATTTATTGTTACTCGCATTAATAAGCGAGGCTATATCTGTATTTCGTATCGGACTATGTGAAATCGGTGCAGCCAAAATAGTATTCCAATAATAATGTTTTGAGGGGTTCCCGTGTATAAATGCAATCGATATACCAATTCGTATTTATATACCCGTGATACTTGGAAATGCGTGTTTTAGAGTGCGTCTTTTTTTATTCAGGGCAAGGCGCGACGATGCGCATGGCTGCCCCCTGCAAAGAGGAGCACCAACAGTAGGCGCTTTAGGCGACGCCGCATGGATGAAAAGGGGCGTGCTATAAATATGCATTTTCAAGTATTACGGGTATATACTAATAACTATGATCGTCAGGCTTTTAGCACTGTTTTTGCAGTGTTAAAGGTGAAAAACGGTAATAGTTTGCCGCTTTCCTTACGATGTGGCAGAGTTGGTTCAATGTTGCACGTCACACCTATCCAAATAGAACAACAAGAGCAGATTATCTCTGCAACTGAAGCGACTATATATCAAGCCAGCACTAAACTAGAATATTCATTCGAACCCATCCCTGTCATGTTTGATTTAAAGGGGAGGGCAGCAGGCATGTATAAGGTCAATAAATCCCAGCGCATGATTCGTTACAATCCTTATATTTTTGCCAGATATTTTTCTGAAAACCTTTTAACAACAGTGCCGCATGAAGTGGCTCATTATATTG
>CAYTIZ010000040.1:0-7860 GCA_964437885.1 uncultured Enterobacteriaceae bacterium | reverse complement strand
ATAAGAAAGACACAGCCGCACGGTAAAGAATGGAAAAAGATAATGACAATGTTTAATGCTGATGCCAGTGTCACCTGTAGTTTTGATCTTGATGGTATTCCAACAAGATTTTATCAACGATTTGATTATTCTTGTGTCTGTCGTACACATCAATTAACACGTATACGGCATAATAGAGTACTGAAAGGTGTGCGTTATCATTGCCGACAATGTAAACAGGAATTAACAATAAAAAATGGCTGATATTCATCCGCAATTACTTAAGGATTGTATCGTTCTTGGCCGTTTTTCTTTATGCCATCTTTTGTTAATGCGTGATGCGAATTATCCGTGGTTTATTCTGGTGCCAGATCGGCAGGATATCAGTGAAATATATCAATTATCGAAAGAGGATCAGGCGCAATTATTGAAAGAATCATCATTGCTTGCAGAAGCGTTGATGAGACTATTTAACGGAGATAAAATGAATATAGCTGCATTGGGAAATATTGTACCGCAGTGCCATCTACATCATATTGTTCGTTATCGAAATGATTCTGCATGGCCAGCGCCAATATGGGGTAAACTACCCGCTAGGCTATATACTGAAGAAGCGTTGAATAAACTATTTTTTAAACTAAAAGAACTGGAGTTAAAGGGCTTTGATTATGAATAAACTTATAAAGAATAAAATTATATCTGCTTTTTTAGCCACTGTTTTTATGCTGACTTTATCTTTAACAGTTAATGCTGAAGATATGCAATTGCAAAAAGCGAAAGAAGAAATTACAAGGCTTGAACTTGAAAATGAATCTTTGAAAGAAGAACTCAGAATATACGAGAGAATGATAACTGAACATAAGGAAAAGTTGGCAGTGTACGATAATATGGACATGAATAAAGAAGAGTGAGTTAGTTTAATCTATACAGAAAGTTAAACTATGCCCCTACTTTTGTTACGCAGGCTATTTCCTTCTGTCGTTTTAATATTCATAGCTATTTTTATTCGCGAACCAGCAATTGGTTTAAATTCCGAGTATCAGCAATTATTAAATTGGCTACCCTATGTCACTCTTGGTATCTCCATGGTGTTATGTGTTAATTACAACCATGCTCGTTTATTTACCATTTCCCTTGCTCTATTACTTGTTTATTATTTTGTTCAATTTGAATTACAAATTTCTTTGAATGAGTTCCGTGCTTTTTTTATCTACACATCAATCAGCATTTTATTGCCCTTGATATTATTCCTGTTTGTTTTCCTGCCAGAACGAGGATTGCGAAATCGATATGGCATTTTAATTGTTTCTGTTGTTCCGGTATTATTTATTATTAGTCTTGTTATTTTTAAAATAGTCTCTGACGCGACGTTAACAATGACTATGAATGAATATTTCTCCATTCGCCCGTTTGATAATTATTTGTTATCTATTAATGCCTCACTCATTTATTTTTCTGCATTTATTGTCGGACTATATAAATTATGTAAAACGGATAATGAATATTTTGCTGCGTTGTTAGCGGTACTATCATTTAGTTATATTACGCTGACTTATTTTAATTTAGAAAAAATATCTGATGTCATGTTTGGTTTTGCTGGCATCAGTTTGATTATTAGTTTAATGCGCGGTGCCCACGAAATGGCTTATCGTGATGATTTAACCGGGTTATTAGGTCGCCGTGCTCTAAATGAACGATTAAAAGGCCTGGGAAAACCCTATGTAATAGCGATGGCAGATGTGGATCATTTTAAAAAGTTTAATGATACACATGGTCATGATATTGGTGATGAAGTATTGAAAATGGTTGCCAGGAGTATTGCTGCAGTAAAAGGTGGCGGTACAGCCTATCGTTATGGTGGCGAAGAATTTTGTATCATTTTTTCAGGAAAAGATATCGAGCATAGCAAGCCCTTTCTGGAAGCCGTTCGTGTAGATATAGAGGCCTATCGTATGACGGTGCGTGATGTTGAACATCGATTAAAATCGAAGGAAAATGCAAAAGAGCGCCGAGGTCGTCGAGGCAAAAATAGAAGCGGAAAAACAGTTTCAGTGACAATAAGTATTGGTATAGCGCAAGCTAATGATAAATATATTAAAGCAGATGACGTTATCAAAGCAGCAGATATGGCGCTTTATAAAGCAAAAAATAACGGACGCAATTGCCTTGCTGTGGCCTAAATATTAATCACAAGGAATACTTTGTATGAAAACTAAAAATTTGTTCAATATTATTCTTTTTATTTTACTCGGCGCTTGTGGTGACGCCCCTCCTGAATTGTCCAAACTATCGAGTGATGCTGTTATTCTCTCTTTTGGCGATAGTCTAACGTATGGCAATGGTGCGAAAGAGAATGAAAGTTATCCTGCTGTATTACAAACTTTATCAGGTTTTAAAGTTATAAATGCCGGGATTTCCGGTGAAGAATCTACTCCCGGTTTAAAACGCTTGTCCGGAGTATTGGAGAAACATCAGCCTGAACTTTTAATTCTGTGCCATGGCGGCAATGATCTCTTGCGCAAAAAGAGCGTGAGTAAAATGGAATCTAATATCCGACAAATGATACAACTGGCAAAAGATAAAGGCATTCCCGTTATTTTACTTGGTGTGCCAAAACCGGGTTTGTTCTTATCTTCTTTCGAAGTGTATAAAAAAATAGCCGACACAACTGATGTTATATTTCTTGAAAATTTGATTCCTGAAATACTGGGAAATAAGGAACTTAAGTCCGATACCGTTCACCCGAATAAAGACGGTTATCGCGTAATGGCAGAAACTATGTATTCCACTCTACAGGAAGCTGGCGCAATATAATTCGATTATGACTGAAATATTTACTTTTGTTGATGATGAAAAATCATTGTGCCAATCATGCGAACAACTTAGTGACTCAACATGGTTAGCAGTTGATACTGAATTTGAACGGGTAAGTACTTATTATCCCGAGTTATGTTTAGTACAGATTTCCAATGGGGCTGTTCATGCTGTTATAGATCCGTTGGCTATTAATAATTTACAACCTTTATACGATTTACTTTATCAAGAATCCATTACAAAAATTTTTCACTCTGCACATCAGGACCTTGAGTTATTTTTTCACATAAAAGGCGCTGTACCAACGCCATTATTTGATACACAAATTGCAGCACCTTTGTTTGATTATGCACAAGGCATAGGTTATGGAAATTTAGTTAAAGAAGTATTGGATATTGAACTGGATAAAGGACACGCTAGAACGGACTGGAAGAAACGACCATTGACGCAAGAGCAACTGATATACGCTGCCGATGATGCAATATACCTTGGTAAAATTTATGAAGTATTTCTGAAAAAATTAAATAATCAGCATCAGACTATTTTAAATGAAAAGTTGGCAAGACTAATAAAAGCAGAAACCTATGAACCAGATCCAGCAAACATGTGGAAAAAAATATTTGCCGCTAAAAGATTAAAAGGGAAGCAATTAGAGATAGTAAAAAAACTGGCTGCCTGGCGAGAAATAACGGCTCGCGAACGAAACAGGCCAAGAAAATGGATACTAGCGGATCATGCAATGATTGAAATGGCAAAATGTTCACCTGAAAATAAATCTGATTTATTACAAATAGATAAAGTTAGTGAAAAAATAGTGAATCGACATGGTGATGCTTTGCTTAAGATAATACAACATGCATAGTTATAGTTAAGAATAAACTAAAAACGACATAATAAAACCAAGGCTAATTATTAAAAAAAGACGTTTTATAATAAGATTGTATATCTATTTATTTGGATTGATTATTTCAGTCATTTTATTGAAAGGTCGAGTAACTCTTCAAAGGGCATTGGTTTGTCGATTCCATAACCTTGGGCATAATTTACACCAATCTCACGCAACATACCCTTGATCTCATCGTTCTCCACAAACTCTGCAATAGTTTTCATCCCCATCACATGGCCAATTTCATTAATTGATTTTACCATGGCACGGTCAATCGGATCATCGACAATATCCCTGACAAACATCCCATCGATCTTAAGATAGTCCACTTCCATATTTTTTAAGTAACCAAACGAAGATAAACCGCTACCAAAATCATCCAATGAAAATTGACATCCAAAAACTCTCATCTTTGTGATAAATAAATTAGCCGTACTCAAATTCGAAATCGCAGCGGTCTCTGTGATTTCAAAACAAATTTTTTCTGGTGAGAAATTTGATTTAATAAGTTTATTAATGACAAATTTCTGGAAATTCATATCAGCTAAAGATTGTCCCGATAGGTTTATGGCAATAAAATCAACTTTTTCAAGAAATACAGGATTGGTTTCCAATAATGTAAAGACTTTATCAATTACCCAGAGGTCTATGTTAGTGATCAAGTTATAGCGTTCAGCTGCTGGCAAAAAGGCACCGGGCGGTATGATTTCTCCTTTATTATCGACCATCCTGATCAATAATTCATAATGTACATCGACTCCACCATCTAACGGCACAATGGATTGGGCGTAAAGACAGAAGTAGTCTTTTTCTAATGCTTGCTGGATGCGTGTTACCCATTGCATTTCACCATGACGTTTAACCATCTCTGCGTCTTCAGCATGATGTACATGAATACGATTACGACCCTTATCCTTGGCCATATAACAAGCAGCATCAGCATCTTTCAATAATTCTGTTCTATTAGCTGTCATTTCTGTAATCGACACTAATCCCATGCTCACACCAGCCTTGAAACTGTGTCCCTCCCATAAAAATTGGTAGTCTTGTATGGCTTTCTGTAATGAGGTTACGACACGATGAGCATCGTCAAGAGAACAGTGTTCCATTAATACCCCAAATTCATCACCTCCCAGTCGGGCTAGAGTATCTCTATGTCTCACTGTTTTTAATAACAAGGAAGCAAGTTGTCGCAACATTTCATCACCTGCGGTATGACCACAAGTATCGTTCACCACCTTGAACTGGTCGAGATCCATAAAACAGAGCGCATGCATCCCCCCGTCTTGCTGAACAGACTCAATCAATCTATCTACACGTCGCTCGAATTCTCTTCGATTAACCAGCCCTGTCAAGCCATCATGGCTTGCCTGGAAGGACAGTTTATCTTCTGCCCGTTTACGATCGGTGATGTCTGTTGAGATGCTACAAAGTGAATAAATTTTACCTTCATCATCAAACAAAGGAAATTTGATAGAAATATAGCTGTGAAGACCATTATCATGAGGGGCAACTTCCTCTGATTCCAGTGTTTGTTGTGTTTCCAGCACAGCGGCATCATTGTGTTTTATCCTTTCAGCAATGTCTTTAGGAAATATATCATGCAGAGTCTTGCCGATGATGTCTTCGAGCTGTACGTTGAATATTTTTTCGAATTGTTGATTAATAAATGTAAAGCGGCCTTCTGTATCTTTAACGTCAATGATTGAAGGAGAGTGATCCATAATGGCCTGCAGATCTCTTTTGCTTTTGGCGGTTGCCATACGTAATTGATATTGTTCGGTGACATCATGAAAAACCAGCACCATACCTAAAATATTATCCTCCTCATCACGAATCGGTGCGGCCGAGTCGGCGATCTGGTATTCCGTACCATCTTTTGAAATTAGAGTTGTGTGATTGCTAAGATAAATAATTTCACCCATTTTTATGACTTTTTCAATCGGGCTTTCAATCGGCTCACGAGTAGTGGCATCGATAATGGGAAAGATAGATTTTATTGGCTGTCCCTTGGCTTCTTCTGACAACCAGCCGGTAAGTTGCTCGGCCACCGGATTAATACGTGTGACCATACCTTTGACATCTGTTGCAATGACGGCGTCGCCTATACTGTCCAGTGTGGTAGCGAGGTTTTGTTCGCGTTCTCGCAAACTCTGTGTTGTTTGTGCAAGATTGCGTTGCATATTAGACAGTGCTGTCTTCAGTACATCGAGTTCGTCCTGATTTTCGGGCGGATTCTTTTTTCGATTAAACTCAAATGTCCTGTCCAGCGTATTAATATCCAATTGCTCTGCATATCGGGCAATTTTGTTCAAATGCCGTGCTACTAGGCGATAGAAAATAAGCAGTATTAATCCGGCAACAATAAAAGTTTTAATCATATTGCTAACGATAATGATCACTGCCTGATCAATGATATTCTGATAAGCTTTATCCAGCGATGCCTTAACAACGAGCTTACCAATCTGAAGCTTTTTATTCTTATATTCATAATGGAGCGGGAAATTTTTGATAACAACATTATGATCAGTATCTATTCCAACTGCCATGAATAAGGTTTCATTATCATAAGCAGCGATATACTTTATCGATGGCAGGCTTAACAGGTTTTTAAGTGTAGTCTCCAGCTCTCTTACATCCAACACCCAGACCCGGGATGAAATACTGGAAAGATGCGTTTGTTCGATTTGTTTTAAATCAGCATATACTCCTTTAACCTCACGTTGAAATTCTGAATAGATCTGGATACCGGAAGTAAAGATAGCGATCAATGTGCTCGCCAGAATAACAGACACACACATACGCCGGGCAAGGGGAGTATTCACGGATTGCAATGTCATTTTCATAAATTAGTTTTCTTCAGAAAGTTGGTAAGATGCTTTTCTTTCAAGCGTTCATAGCTGCCATCCTTTTTCATCTCAGCTAGCGCACGAGCCAGTTCCGGCACCAACGCCTTGTGTTTTTTATGTAAGTAAATAAACATTTCCCTCGATGCTAGAAAGGGTCGTTGAAGACTTATTTCATCGAGCTGCAATTTCTTGAGTACCGAGTTCCCTCCCCAACGCTCGTAAATAATAAAATCAGCACGGTTTTTTATTAGTAGAGTAAAGAGTTGCTGTGAATTTCTTGTTCTGGTAATCGTCGCCGATTTCGGGACATTCTTCTCCAGGATTTTCCAGCCGTTGATAAATGCAACATTCTTCTTTTCTAGACTAGCCCAACCTTTTTGCAGATCAATCGGTTTTTTCGAAAAAACACAAAACTCCCAGCTCATTATTTTTTCTGGTACGCGAATCAAATTGTGATAGATGTTGTCGAGACCTTTAATACGGCTCATTTCACCATCTATTAAACCATTGTTGGCGTTACGTAAGCCACGTTCGGCAGGCAGGTGGTTTATGTCGAGTTGATAGCCAATTCTCTTTATAGCTTCGCGAGCAACTTCATCCATAAAGCCGTCATATGTATTTGTATTCAGCGGTGGCTGACCTACTGCATTTATTGTAAGGGTTGACTGCGCATTTGCGCTGGATTGAAATAAACAAAGAAAAACCCATGCAAAATATAATATTAATGATTGAGTTTTCATTGTCCTGTTTTCACATATTATAAAGGTTTCTATGATATGGAATCTTCATCATTATATAATAGTTTGTATTTTAACGATTAATAATATTTTTTTGTTAACTATCAATGTCGCTTGTATATAATCAGGTTAATACCAGTTTTCAGGGTGTTCTCAATTGGCCAACACAATATTTTAACATTATATTAAAAAGATGAAATGTCTAGTATGACACATAGAACTTAAAATTTTCTTATATAGTTTAAATTAACCTCCATATGCTGTCAGCTTATTCTCGATTACCTTGAAGTCCACCGGTATGAATAGCAATAATCGGCTGTTCTTTTTTAAAGCGACCATTTTTAATTAGATCAAACAAACCAAATAACATTTTACCGTTATATATTGATTCCAGTGGCATGTTGTTGTGTGATTGAAACTCATCAATAAACAAGGTTAGTTCATCATTTGATTTTGCAAAACCACCGAAGTGATAATCAAAGTTAACCGACCAGTTGTGTTTTGAGTCTTTCCGTAATAATTTTTTAATATCTTTTTCCAGGAATCCACCACCTTTAAGTGCAGAAAAGCCAAGCACTCGTGACTCTGTTGGGAG
>CAYTIZ010000039.1:0-13342 GCA_964437885.1 uncultured Enterobacteriaceae bacterium | reverse complement strand
CGTCGCTCTCGGTAATTGCTCCTCGGCTCTAGCTTCCTCGGCAATTGTTCCTGCATTGCTCTACTACATCACATCCCTGTAATCGTCCTCTCTTCCCTGGAGTCGTACCGATTACTTCCTGTAATCGTACCACCTACATTCCTATAGGCGTCCATGACCAAAAAAGGCCGCGTCAGAAAAGGTTCATGACGCGGCCTCAGGTGTTCTTTAAAAACTATGACTTATTCAAGATTTGCATTTATAAAACTAACAGCCTGATTGACCGTAGTAATATTTTCAGCCTCTTCATCCGGAATTTCAGTCTTGAATTCTTCTTCCAACGCCATAACCAGCTCAACTGTATCTAGTGAGTCTGCTCCTAAGTCATCAACGAAAGATGCTTCATTTGTGACCTCTTCTTCTTTAACGCCTAGTTGTTCTATAACGATTTTTTTTACGCGTTCTTCAACACTACTCATGATGGATAATTCCTCCCTTGCGACCCTATGGGTCGATTTGCGTGTGCTAATTTTAGTGAAATGAAATCTTCTTGCAAGTTAGTTTGCACACTGTTTTATTATTGCTTATAAATCAATTAACTATAACTATATCTACATGTAAATTATAATTTTATCCCATGTACATTCCGCCATTTACGCTCAAAGTTTGACCTGTTACATAAGCTGCATTATCAGATGCCAGGAATTCAACTACCGAAGCAACCTCTTCAGCTTGACCCAAACGACCTAAGCTAATTTGCTCTATCATAGACTCACGAATTTCATCGGATAATTTATTAGTCATGTCCGTTTCGATGAAACCTGGCGCAACAGCATTAACCGTAATACCTCTTGACCCTACTTCCCTTGCTAAAGATCGAGTAAAACCTAACATCCCGGCTTTTGTCGCTGAATAATTTGTTTGACCTGGGTTGCCAGATAACCCGACAACTGAGCTGATATTGATAATGCGCCCATAACGATCTTTCATCATCGCTCGCATACATAGTTTTGTAACACGAAACATGCCCGTTAAATTAGTGTTGATAACATCTTCCCATTCATCATCTTTCATTCGTATCAACAAATTATCACGTGTAATACCGGCATTGTTGATAAGAATATTTGGCGCACTTAATTCTTTGAGCTTATTTCCAAATTCCTCAACAGAGGTTTTATCTGTAATATTTAATATTAATCCTGTTCCCGAATACTTGTTCGCATCAATATATTTTGATATTTGTTCTGCGGAGTTTTCCGTTGTCGCCGTGCCAATGACAAAAGCACCCTGCTCTGCAAATTTAGTCGCAATTGCTTTGCCTATACCTCGACTGGCACCTGTCACTAAAACAACCTTATCTTTATATTTATATTTATCAGTCATGCGTATGCTCTTTAAATAATTACCCTAACGCCTTCTTTAACGAATCTTCATCTTGAATAGAAAATAATTCAAATGATCTATCGATACGCTTAATCAAGCCTGAAAGTACTTTGCCAGGACCACATTCAATTATTTTTGTAATATTCATGTCTTTCATATTATTAATACTATCAACCCAACGCACGGGTTTATAAAGCTGTTCAAGAAGTGCAGCTTTAATCTCATCTGACGATGATTTTGTTTTTGCATCTACATTATGCAAGATGGGTATTTTGGCGGCCTTAAAGGCAATTTTATTTAATGATTCTTCAAATTCAATAGCCGCTTCTTTCATTAGCATGCAGTGAGAAGGAACACTAACGGGCAATAATATGGCCCGTTTTGCGCCTGCATCCTTTGCTGCATTAATAGCTCTTTCAACCGCCTGTTTATGACCTGCTATAACAATTTGACCGGGAGAATTAAAATTTGCTACAGCTACAATCTCGTTCTCTGCTACATCAGTACAAACTTGTGTTAGTTGTTCGTCATTCAAACCGAGGATTGCCGCCATTGCACCAATACCGCCAGGTACCGCTTTTTGCATGCAGCGTCCTCGTTCTGCAACCAAAGCGATAGCATCCTCGAAAGATATGGCGTCAGCACATAAGAGCGCTGTATATTCACCCAAACTGTGTCCTGCCAAGACTGAAGGCGTTAAATCAGACTTTTCTTTTAAGATTAACCATGTCGCGTAGGCTGTTGCGAGTAATGCAGGTTGCGTAATTTCAGTTTGATTTAATTTTTCCTCAGGACCGGAAGTAATAGTTTTCAAAAGGTCATAAGCTAAAATTTCTGATGCTGTATTAAATATCTTTTTAATATCAGCTTGAATATCAATCAGGCCATTCATCATGCCAATAGATTGCGAACCTTGCCCAGGAAAAACAATTGCAAATTTTGATTCTGTACTCATTTTGAATTCAAACAAATATTAATATCGTAACAACACAGAGCCCCAGGTAAAACCACCACCAAAAGCTTCCAGTAAAACAGTATCGTTTTCTTTTATCCGTCCATCTCTAACAGCAACGTCCAGCGCTAATGGTACTGAGGCAGCAGAAGTATTACCATGTTGATCAACGGTAACTATCACGCGATCCATAGACATATTCAGCTTTTTCGCAGTAGCGGAAATAATACGTATATTTGCCTGATGTGGAACCAACCAGTCTATTTCTTCTTTTTGCATAGCATTAGCTGCCAGAGTTTCATCAACGATACGGCCTAGTGTATTAACTGCAACTTTAAAAACTTCGTTGCCTTGCATAGTAAGAAATGCTTTGCCCGCTTTAACCAAATCATAATTTGATGAGATTCCGGCGGGGACATTCAATAGGTTTTGATATTGACCATCTGCGTGTATATGCGTTGAAAGAATGCCGGGGGTTTCATATGCTTCTAAAATTACGGCGCCAGCACCGTCACCAAATATCACAGATGTGTTTCTGTCACTCCAGTCAATAATACGTGAAAGGGTTTCGGATCCGATAATCAAGGCACATTTGGCATTATTATTTCGGATAAATTGATCTGCAATACTTACCGCGTAGATAAAGCCAGTACAGACTGCCTGTATATCAAATGCAGGACACCCATGAACACCTAAACGCTGTTGCAATAGACAAGCGGTACTGGGGAAAATAAGATCGGGAGTAGTTGTTGCAACAATAATAAGATCGATATCCGCAACATTTTTTCCTGCTGCTTCAATTGCATGTAATGCTGCTTTTTCGGCTAGATCACAAGTCGTCTCGTCCTCAGCCGCAATATGTCTTTTTTCGATTCCTGTACGTGTGCGTATCCATTCGTCCGACGTATCAACCATCGATTCAAGTTCGGCATTGGTCAACACACGTTCAGGTAAATATGAGCCCGTGCCAGTGATTTTTGAATGCATTTAAAGACTTTGCCTGTCAATTAATAATTGTTCCAGTTTCGCATTTATTTTTTCAGGAATATTTTTTTCTACTTCAACAACCGCTTCTTCGATTGCGGTTGCAAAAGAAACTCTATCAGCACTACCATGACTTTTTATGACAATACCTCGTAGCCCAAGCAATGAGGCCCCATTATAATTTTTTGGATCGATTTTACGTTTCAGTGCTTTTAGTACCGGCATTGCAACCAAAGCCGCAAACTTGGCGTAAAGACTACTTCTAAACTGTTTAGTGGCATGATAACGCAGGAATTCAGCAAGTCCTTCACTCGCCTTTAATGCAATATTCCCAACAAATCCATCACAAACAATGACATCAACATCGCCTCTATATAAATCAGTTCCTTCAACAAAACCAATGTAATTCAAATGACTTTCTGCCAGTAACGTAGCGGCCTGTTTTACTCTGTCATTCCCTTTAATTTCCTCTTCACCCACATTTAAAAGTGCAATTGTAGGGTTTTCTTTATTTTCTACAGCGCTGGTTAACTGTGCTCCCATAACAGCAAATTGAAATAGTTGTTCAGAACTTGAGTCAACATTAGCACCCAAATCAAGTACGTGTGTGTGTCCATGAGTGCCGGGTAAAATAGTACAGATTGCCGGGCGATCCATGCCGGGAAGCATTTTCAGAATAAATCTTGATGTTGCCATTAGTGCCCCGGTATTACCGGCACTGACACAGGCAGAAGCATGACCATCTCGCACTTGTTCAATGGCAAGGCGCATAGATGATTCTTTTTTATTTCGTAAAGCATGGGAAGGTGATTCATGCATTTCAACGACTTCAGGGGCATGAATTAACTTAATCCGTTCGTGCTCCACTGCATTATGTTTTTTCAATTCCTCAATAATGATATTCTCTTTGCCTACGAGAATAAGGCTGAGATCACTGTGTTTTTTAAGAATGGAAAGTGCAGCAGGCACTATCTCTAATGGGCCAAAATCTCCGCCCATTGCGTCAAGTGCGATTATTGAATTCGAAGACATAGACTATATCCAGAGTGACTTATTCCATCTCTGGATGGATATGATTTAGCTTGATTATTAATCTTCTTTGACGTCGATTACTTTTTTGCCACGATAATATCCGTCTGCACTTATGTTATGTCGAAGATGAACTTCACCTGAAGTAGGCTCAATTGACAATGTAGATGAAGTCAAAGCATCATGTGAACGACGCATATCTCGTCTTGAGCTTGATTTTTTAGTTTTTTGAACAGCCATGAAGCTAGTCTCCTAATATTACGATAAATTTACTAAAATCTTTATTTCTTCTTCAATGCGGCTAAAACTGCAAACGGTTGCGGTTTTGCATCAGCATTAACCTGGTCTAATATTTCTTTACCAGAACATTCATTTTCTGCGTGTAACGGAGATAGTGGAATGGACAATAATAATTCATCCTCAAGCAGCTCCTCAACAGAAATATTCTCTTCGTCCAACTGTAACGGCTCATATTCTTTGGCCAAAGAGTCAATCTCGTCTTTGTCTTTAATTACCCCTAGTAATGAGACTTTATGAATCTCAATAACAACAGGTTTAAGACATCTTTGACATTCAAGTATTAGTTGACTATCAATAACAGATTCAACGACACAGGTGCCAGACTCATCAAAATCAAAAGATAAACTGTATTCCAGTTTGCCCGACTTTTCTAGCAAAACACCCTTAAGGCGTTTGAGAGAATCAAGTTGTAGACTCCCTTTAATCCGCTCTCTCGATTTAGCGAGGCGCAATGGATTGATTGATTGCGACGGGTCAGATGGCATCAGGCGGCGAATATTATCGATAGACCCCGATACTGTCAAAATAATATCAACGATATTTATTAAATTACTGACTTATTTGATATTTATTTAGATTTAGCCAAAATAAACGACTTATTTGCCAATTGGAGCTAAAAATCAACTCGAATAACATCATACTGGCTTCATCATCGCCTTACCGAAAAATGCTTTTAGAACGCCTTCATATCGAGTTTACCAGTGAATCACCGGATATTGATGAGCAACATTTGCCAAATGAGTCCATAGATGACTACGTTATTCGTCTAGCGGAAGGGAAAGCTAGAGCTATTGCATCAAAACACTCTGAGGCAATTATTATAGGCTCAGATCAGACTCTGGAATGTGATGGCAATATTTTGGGGAAACCTGAAAATCATGAAAATGCCAGGCAACAACTAACAACTATGAGTGGCAAAGCATTAACCTTTTACACCGGTTTGTGTGTGCTTAATACAAAAACTCAGGTATTGGAAAAAGACGTCGTCAAATACTGCGTAAGCTTTCGAAGCCTGAGTGAAGATGAAATTGAAACCTATTTAAACAAGGAACAGCCTTATCAATGTGCTGGCAGTTTTATGTCAGAAAAACTTGGGATAAGCTTACTTTCGAAAATGGAAGGTGATGATCCAACAGCCTTAATTGGATTGCCATTAATTCGACTTTGTCAGATGTTAAGAACTCAGGGAATAAAAATCCCCTAAAACAACAACCTCAGCCATAGAGGTCACAGATAAAGAGAAAAAAATTAGAATAAAAAAAAGCGCGATAATGATGTATTGCAGATAATCAATTATTGTTATTTCAAAAGCTAAGTAGCTTAAAAGCTTTTCTCTGTGACCTCCGTGCCCTCGGTAATTGTTCCTGACATCGTCTAAAAGCGCCTACTGTTGGTACTCTAACTTCTCCATCCATGGAGTCGTCTGTGGCTATGTTTTTTTATTGAAGGTTTAATGAGCTATTTAGGCTTTGTAGTATTGCCGAACCCATTTGTTTTGCAAATCGGTCCAGATAGTTTTCTCTTTTTGTGAAATCAATAATGTCTTCAGCACCAATAACATCACGAGCGACTTCACTGGCACTGGCTAATTCATCTACCAATCCAAGTTCTATTCCTTCTTGTCCTGACCAGATTAGACCTGAGAAAAGTCTTTCATCATCGATAAGTTTGTCGCCGCGCCCATCTTTAACGATTCCAATAAACTGTTGATGGATCTCATCGAGGAGTCCTTGAATATGACTCGCTTCATTTTGCTTTAGCGGTTGAAAAGGATCCATAAAACCCTTGTTTTTACCTGCATGCAGTAATCGACGCTCAATTCCCAATTTTTCAATAGCGTCAACAAAACCGAAACCAGCCATAATGACGCCTATCGATCCAACAATGCTGGCTCGATTTGCATAAATTTTATCTGCAGCAGCAGCAATGTAATAGCCTCCAGAAGCACATACATCAGTAATAACTGCATATAGAGGGATATCAGGGTATTTCTCTCGAAGCCGCTTAATTTCATCATTGATATAACCAGCCTGAACTGGACTGCCACCGGGGCTATTAATTCGTATAATAATCCCTTGCGTATTTTCATCTTTAAACGCATTTCTCAAGCCGCTAACAACAAAATCCGCTCTAGCTTCAGTGTTGGCAGCAATGACGCCATTAATCTCAATTAATGCCGTGTGTTTTTCAGCACCGAAACTGCTTATTTCAGTGTTATTAACAAAAAAGATGCCTAAAAATACAAATAAATACAACGCAAACAAACTTTTGAAGAATATGCCCCAGCGTCGGTTTCGACGCTGCTCATGAAGAACTTCCTTCGCTAGTTCATTAACAAGAGATTGTTCGAATTTTTCAGGATTTGTTTCTTTAGCTGGCTCAGTCATATTATTTGTTTCTTCTTTATTTCAATTCTGATGTGTTATACCCATGATACTTTAAGTTTAGCAAAATGAATTAATTTAGAACTAGTAAATTCACACTGGTTCAATAAAACCTGTTATTTTTTGATATTCAGTTTTCCAAGGAAACTGATCAAATTAGGTTCAAGTGCTGCTTCAACAGTGAATTTTTTTTGCGTTACTGGTGATTTGAAGCTTAAGGATTTAGCATGCAAAAACATCCGTTTTAAGCCTGCTTTTTTAAATTCACGATTTATCATGCGATCACCATATTTCGTGTCACCCAAAACAGGATGACCTAGTGAAGCACTATGCACCCGAATTTGGTGGGTGCGTCCGGTAATCAACTCAATATTAACCAATGTCGCAGTATCAAAAACACGATCACGAAAAAAAATGGTCGTTGCTGATTTACCTCCTTCATCAACTAACACCATTCGTTCATTAGATGTACTTTTACTCAGAAAGTTGTTAACAGTCATTTTCTTTCTATCAAATCGTCCTGCTAACAGAGCGCAATATGACTTTGTCATCTCTCCTGTACTTATCATCTTGTGCAATTGTCTTAAAACAGTCATGTTTTTAGCTAAAATCAGGCAGCCTGAGGTATCTTTATCCAAACGATGTACCAGTTCCAATTTTTCGTATTCCTCGCCAATAGCGCGAAATGCTTCTATTATCCCATGAGCTTGACCACTACCACTATGAACAACAATACCTGCCGGCTTATTAATAATGATAATTCCATCATCTTCAAATATTATCGATTCAAATATTTTTTGTTTAAGATAAGCTGGTGGCGACTTTGATTTCTCTTCATCCATGTAAACTGGAGGAACTCGAAGCACATCTCCAGCTTTCAGCTTATAAGTCTGTTTTATACGACCTTTGTTTATACGAACTTCGCCTTTTCGCAACATTTTGTAAACCCGTGATTTTGGTATTTTCCCAAAATAACGCAGGAGAAAGTTATCAATTCGTTGTCCTTCATTCTCATCGGATATAACTATTTGTTTTGAATTGATTTTTTTTATCTGATTTTGCTTCATTTTTCTCTCATTTTATTGCTGCAAGCGGCCAAGATTGTTATATTAGACCTTACAAACTGAGCATTCAGGTTAAGACCTGTCACAGTTGTTGAGCATGAGATCATGCACAAAGCTAGTGCAACGCGATTATTTAGGTTTGGTCACATATTAGTCAGGATGATAAAACTAAAAATATCATCTAAAAAGAAAATATTTTGAGACTCTTTAAAGTTCTGATATATGGAATATCAGTATATTTTAATCCGATAGTGACACAGGTGATGTTCTGTGAATATAGCAAAGAGAGTGTTCGTGTAGCGAACACATGAAATGAATTAACGCAGACACAGGGTTGAAATATGCTCAACCCAAACAAAATGAGCAAAAAATAAAGTGGTTGCGCTCCCAGCGCATGACAAGGAATGACTGTCGTGCTGCATAGGTAGAGCGAAGCTTAAGGAATTACAATAAATGAAACGTATGCTGATTAACGCAACTCAGCCAGAAGAGGTGCGTGTCGCACTTGTCGATGGACAACGATTATACGATCTGGATATAGAATCAACTGCACGCGAGCAAAAAAAATCTAACATTTACAAAGCCCGCGTTATTCGAATTGAACCCAGTCTTGAAGCTGCCTTCGTAGATTATGGTGCAGAACGTCATGGTTTTTTGCCCTTCAAAGAAATAGCACGCGCCCTGTTCAAACCTGAGCAAGCTGATAAACCACGTAGTGGTCGTTTGA
Source organism: uncultured Enterobacteriaceae bacterium (assembly GCA_964437885.1). GTDB lineage: Bacteria > Pseudomonadota > Gammaproteobacteria > Eutrophobiales > Eutrophobiaceae > UBA7359. The sequence continues at coordinate 4,540 of CAYTIZ010000039.1, read as the reverse complement.
GTATTAGTGATGCAATCAGTGAAGGTCAGGAATTCACCGTTCAGGTTGAAAAAGAGGAACGCGGAAATAAAGGTGCCGCATTAAGTACGTTTATCAGTCTTGCCGGTCGATATCTTGTTCTCATGCCTAATAACCCACGTGCAGGTGGTGTTTCTCGACAAATTGAAGGCAGTGATCGCTCTGAAGCTAAAGATGCCATGAGTGGCCTCGAAGTTCCGGAAGGTATGGGATTAATCTTGAGAACAGCTGGTGTCGGTAAATCTTCAGAAGAACTGCAATGGGATTTAAATTATTTATCACAACTTTGGGGCGCAATTAGTACTGCAGCAACAGAACGTCCTGCGCCTTTTCTTGTTTACCAGGAAAGTGATGTCATTATTCGTGCTATTCGCGATTATTTAAGAAAAGATATAAACGAAATATGGATTGATGACGCTGAAGTTCATAAAAGATGCCATGACTTCATGACTCAGGTTATGCCGCATAATTTAGAAAAGCTTAAACATTATACGGAGAACGACCCTCTCTTTACTCGATATCAAATTGAATATCAGATTGAGTCCGCATTTTCCAGAGAAGTTCGCTTGCCTTCTGGTGGTGCTGTCATTATTGACCACACCGAAGCATTGATTTCCATTGATATTAATTCGGCCAGAGCAACAAAAGGCAGTGATATCGAAGAAACGGCATTAAATACAAATAGAGAAGCGGCTGAAGAAATAGGACGACAGCTTCGTCTGCGTGATATTGGTGGTCTCATTGTTATCGACTTCATTGATATGTTAAATACACGAAATCAACGTGAAGTAGAAAATACCATGCGTGAAAGTTTACGTATGGATAGAGCACGAGTTCAAGTGGGTAGAATATCCCGTTTTGGTCTTCTTGAAATGTCTCGGCAACGCTTAAGGCCTTCATTAGGTGAATCCAGCCACATACCTTGCCCTCGTTGTGACGGCCAGGGGACAATTCGCGATGTTGAATCATTATCGCTTTCAGTCTTACGCATTATTGAAGAAGAAGCGATGAAAGATATGACATCCAGGATCGTCGTTCGAGTTCCGGTTGATGCCGCAACATTTTTATTAAATGAAAAACGACAGCCTATAAGTGAAATTCAACATCGTCTCGATGTTGAAATTTTAGTTATTCCTGACCCAGCTATGGTAACACCACAGTATTTAGTGCAGCGTGTACGTTTGACTGATGCTAAGCAAGATGAAAATCAGCCGGCAAGTTATTTGTTAAAGGCTGAAGAAAAAGATAATTTAAATAATGAACTGGTAAATAGCCATAAAAAACCAGCCGCCGAAAGACCCGCCGTTAAACAATTTACGCCTGACGCACCTGTTCCAATTACTGGCAAGGAAAATAAAACAGGCTTGGTCACACGATTGTTAAAGGTCTTTAGTAGCTTATTTAGTGTTACTGAAGAAAATAAGTCACCTGATTCCAAATCGAACAATAATCAACGAAACAATAACCGACGACCAAATAACCGCTCCAGAAATAATCGCGATAGACAAGGACAAGGTCGGAATCAACAAAAACGTAATAATAAGAATTCAGATAATCAACAAAAACGCAGTAACCAGAGAAATAATCAGGAGAAAGATCTATCCGAAAATTCTGCCGATAATCCCGTTAATTCAGCTAAACGTAATAGTAATAACTCAAGACGCCGTAGCCGTGGCGGGCGCAGACGCAAACCAGAAAATGCGAATAGCAATTATAATAAAGAGACGAATAACAACTCAGCAGAGAAAGTTTCAGCCGATAATGCTGCGCAGAATGTAGTGTCAAATAATGTCCAAGCTACTAATTCCGAGAACAAAGCTCAACAGAATATTCCTGTTCAGGCTCCCGTTAGTGCACCTGAACAAGGTAGTGAAATTACTCAGATTAATCCTAATACGGCATCGGTAAGACCTATGCAAAGTAGCCAACATGATACTGACAAAACGGATATTAATTACAATATTCTAAATCAGAATACTAATAAAGAACGTCAGGAAAACTTATCGGCAGTCCCTGTTAATAAAGAAGCCGAGGGAAACATAGTGATAGCAGCTGAAAACAAAGATTAAGCTTGAACTTGAACTAATGCTCTCGTGTTGAATGAAATGTAATGTCAGGCCAACGCTCAATGGTTAAATTTAGATTCACCATGGATGGTGCTAAATAAGTTAGGTGTTTGCCGCCATCGAGCGCAATGTTATTGCTGACTTTTTTACGAAACTCATCCAGCATTTTACTATCATCGCATTCTACCCAGCGTGCGACAGCAACTGGAATATTGTCATACGAACATTCAACGCCGTATTCTTCCTTTAAACGCCAGGCAACAACATCAAACTGAAGCACCCCTACTGCTCCCAAAATCCAGTCATTACTGTTAATGGGTTTAAATACTTGCGTTGCTCCCTCTTCGCCTAATTGAATTAAGCCTTTTTGCAATGCTTTCAATTTTAACGGATCTCGTAATTGAACCCGTTTGAATAATTCAGGAGCAAAATGTGGAATACCGGTAAAATTTAGTTTTTCTCCCTGTGTAAAGGTATCGCCGATCTGAATAGTCCCATGATTATGCAGACCAATAACATCACCAGACCATGCTTCTTCTGTCTGCTCTCGACTTCCGGCCATAAAGGTTAATGCATTAGAAATTTGAACATCACGTCCTAAACGTACATGACGCATTTTCATGCCCCGCTGATAATGCCCGGAACAAATTCTTAGAAACGCGATTCTATCTCTATGCGCAGGATCCATGTTTGCCTGAATTTTAAAAACAAAGCCACTCAGTTTATCTTCCGCTGGATCAACTTCACGTTCTTCAGTTACACGTACTTGCGGTGCAGGCGCGTGTTCTATTAAACAATCCATGAATTCAGCTATGCCAAAATTATGTAATGCTGTTCCAAAAAAGACAGGAGTAAGTCGACTTGATAAAAAATCATCTTTACTAAACTCATCGTAAACGCCTTTTATCAAATTTATTTCTTCATTTAATTGCTTCCAGCCATCAGCTAATATGTTTTTTGCTTCTTCACTATCTAATCCTTTTATCAAGCTGCCATGAATAGTCTCATCTTGTTTATCGTAAAGTCGGATAGAATCATCAAGTAGGTTATAAATACCAATTAATCTTGCCCCCATGCCAATAGGCCAGGTAAATGGAATACACTTAATTTCCAACTCTGTTTCAACTTCATCTAATAGCTCAATCGGATCCTTACCTTCCCGATCCAGCTTGTTAATAAACGTGATAATAGGTGTGTCGCGTAAACGACAGACTTCCATTAGTTTGATTGTTCGTTGCTCAACGCCTTTTGCAACATCTATTACCATTAATGCAGAGTCAACAGCGGTTAAGGTACGATAAGTATCTTCTGAAAAGTCAGCATGTCCCGGGGTATCTAGTAAATTTACAATGCTCTTATCGTATTCAAACTGCATTACTGAGCTGGTCACAGAAATACCTCGATCTTTTTCTATTTGCATCCAGTCTGACGTTGCATGTCGATCAGATTTTCGTGACTTAACTGTTCCTGCAGTCTGAATCACACCTCCATACAATAACAATTGCTCTGTCACTGTCGTCTTACCGGCATCAGGGTGAGAAATTATAGCGAAGGTTCGTCGTTTTTTTGTTTGGGCGTGTTGTTCTGACATCTAAATATACAATTAAAAATAAGAGAGCTGATGTATCAGATAATGTGTGATTCAGCAATCAATCTTTTCATTTCTCTGACGGCTTCTGGCAAACCGGATAAAACCGCGCGGGAGATAATACTATGTCCTATATTTAATTCCAGTATTTGAGGAATTGCAGCAATTTGCGTTACATTCGTATAACTTAAACCATGACCTGCATTAACTTTAAGGCCTGCATTTGAAGCAAATTCAACTGCACTAATTATTCTCTTTAGTTCTTCCGTCATGCTTTTATCATCTATAGCATCGGCATAATGTCCGGTATGAATTTCGATATAAGGCGCAGAAGAATCGGCTGCCGCCTGTATTTGATCCTCATCAGCATCGATAAATAAAGAAACTCTAATTCCTGCTTCCCTTAATCGTTCACAACTCTCTTTTATACGCGGCAATTGAGTAACAACATCCAGCCCGCCTTCAGTGGTTAGTTCCTCGCGTTTTTCCGGTACCAGACAACAAAACCGGGGTTTTATAGATTCGGCAATAGCCAACATCTCTTCTGTTAATGCCATTTCGAGATTCATCGATGTCACTAGCGTCTCTTTCAGTATACGAACATCTCGTTCCTGAATATGACGCCGATCTTCACGTAAATGTATCGTAATAGAATCTGCGCCGGCTTGTTCTGCAAGATGCGCTGCGCTAACCGGATCTGGATAAAGCGTACCTCGTGCCTGACGAAGTGTCGCAATGTGGTCTATATTTACGCCTAATAACATTTGTATTAATTCTATTTATTATAATGAATAAACTATTGTAACTATATTCTGTAAACAGGTTACATCAAACTACTTTTTTGTTTTTATGTAAGCTTGATAAAGTT
>CAYTIZ010000038.1:8695-13535 GCA_964437885.1 uncultured Enterobacteriaceae bacterium | reverse complement strand
GGTATCTGCATGCAAAGCTTCCATCTGTATTTTCATAGCATCTCGGTTAGCCTGTATCAATGCGCGGCGTTTTTCATGTTGTTGTTGCATCACTTGCTGCACGGCATCAACTTGTTCTTCCTGTAGATCAAGCTTTTCGGCTATTTAGCTGAGCGATCACAATCTTTCCCGCCCTCAGCAAAACTTAATTGAGTTAACAAAAGTATAAAGAATATAGCGATTAGTTTTTTCATTTGTTTCTCCAATTATTTAGTATATGTAGAGTAATAACGTAGTTAAGCAGCGTTGGTTGACAGCAGGAGGACAAAAAAATTATTTTAGCCTGAAACTAATCAATGTTAAGTCGTCGGGGTGACATCTGCGGTCTGGCAAGGGCTCGTGCATATTGTGTTTGCAATCATTAATAAGTTTATTAATTCCGTCTAGCAATGAGTCTTCACGGATTAATTCACAAATTTCGTTTTCATACAGATTGTCAGATACCGCATCGCTGGAAAGTATCAGCGTATCAAAGTTAGAAATTTCTATAAGTGGTCCAATATTAATATGCATATCGTTACTACCAACGTAATTTGATATTAAATTACGTTCAGGATGACTCATGGCTTTTTCTGCATCTATTGCGCCGCAGGCAAGCGCATAAGATATTGGTGAATGAGATAAAGCTTGATATTTTGCTTTGCCGTGACTGGTTGATAACAGTATTAATGAATCACCGGCATGATAAGTACGTAATTTATTGCCATTAATTTCAGCGATAGAAACCGTCGTGCCTGAATCCGTTTCTAAATCTAGCAATTGACTATTTGCTTCATCAATCCCTCTCAAAATTGCTTCGCGTACACAAATATTTTTGCCATTTAAAGACCTTATCAAGCTTTTGACTACTAACTTTGAAGCTTGTTCGCCAGCGGCCATACCTCCTAGCCCATCAGCAACGACTAATACAGTTGTTTCATTGTCGATAGGTATAATTGCCAGAGCATCTTCGTTAGGAGTATCTTTTGTCGGCGATCGATCTGAAAAGTAAATTGCTTCGCCATGAGTAATAGAGGCACTATGAGCTTCTTCATCTCTGGCATCAAAGCGAGTAATTATGTCTCTTGCATCTGTCATGTTTAGTGTTTTATTTCATTAGCGTATTTTGCGCGGTAATTTATAGTTCTGTACAATGCATATGCCATGATTAAATAAATTAATTATTTAAGTTTTCTATACTTCATTCTCTTTGGCTGTGCATCATTACCTTTGCGCTTAATAAAGTCTTGATGGTATTCACTGAAGTCACCTTCAATAAACACATTTTCACCGTCATCTTCAAATGCCAGTATATGTGTTGCAATACGATCAAGAAACCAGCGATCATGAGAAATAACCAGCATGCAACCCGGAAATGCCAGAATAGCTTCTTCCAAAGCACGTAAAGTTTCAATATCAAGATCATTTGATGGTTCATCCAGAAGCAGTACGTTTGCACCTTGCTTAAGGGTATGAGCCAGATGTAGTCGACCGCGTTCACCGCCAGATAGATTGCCCACATTTTTTTGCTGGTCAGTCCCTTTAAAATTGAAGCGGCCAACATAAGCTCGTGAATTAATTTCATAATTTCCAATAGTGATGTTATCCAGACCATCAGAAATTGCTTCCCATACGGTTTTACTATCATCAAGACTTTCACGGCTTTGTTCAACAAAAGCAACTTGAACTGTTTCGCCTATTTTTATTTCGCCACTATCCTGCGTTTCTGTTCCAGATATCATGCGAAATAGGGTGGACTTACCTGCGCCATTACCACCAATAATGCCAACAACCGCACCTTTCGGAATATTAAAACTCAAGTCTTCATATAAAAGATGATCATCGAATGATTTAGTTACTTGCTTAAACTCAATAACGGAATCACCTAAACGCGGACCAGGTGGGATATAAATTTCGTTTGTTTCGCTACGCTTCTGGAAGTCTTGAGAAGTCATCTCTTCAAATCGTGCAAGACGAGCTTTGCTTTTTGCATGACGACCTTTCGGCGCAGTCCGCACCCATTCAAGCTCTTGTTTAATGGCTTTTTGTTTTGCAGATTCTGCTTTTTCTTCAGAAGCAAGACGTGCCTCCTTATTTTCCAACCATTGTGAATAATTACCTTCAAAGGGAATACCTTCACCACGATCCAATTCGAGAATCCAGCCAGCCACATTGTCGAGAAAGTACCGATCATGGGTTACCGCAACAACAGTACCGTTAAAATCAGCCAGAAAACGCTCCAGCCAATAGACGGATTCAGCATCAAGATGGTTTGTCGGCTCATCTAGTAACAACATATCCGGGCGTGACAATAATAAACGACACAAGGCAACGCGACGTTTCTCTCCACCAGAAAGCGTATCAATAGAAGTATCCCAGGGCGGTAAGCGAAGAGCGTCGGCTGCGATTTCGAGCGTGGTTTCAAGGTTTTCGGCATCCCATGCTGCAACGATGCTTTCAAATTGTTCCTGCTTCTTAGCTAAAGCATCAAAATCAGCATCAGGATCAGCATATGCTGTATAGACCTCAGTTAATCCAGCTAAAGCATCAAGTGGTTCACGTAAACCATCTTCAACATTACCGCGAACATCTTTATCTGAATCGAGTTGGGGTTCCTGTGGAAGATAGCCAATTTTAATATCCGGCATAGGATAAGCTTCACCAATAATATCGGTATCAATACCCGCCATAATTTTGAGTAATGTTGATTTGCCAGAGCCATTTAAACCCAAGACACCAATCTTGGCACCGGGAAAAAAGGAAAGGTAAATGTCTTTTAAGATTTGGCGCTTGGGAGGAACAATCTTCCCGACACCGTTCATGGTATATACGTATTGAGCCATATTAGATGAATTAGTATCCGTACTTTTTAGGGTTAATAAAGGTAATGAATAATTATTATTGAGTGATTATCGGTAATACACATTAAGTAATCAACTTCAATATAAAATCATCAACTATTCTCTATTGTTCAGAGTATTTTTATATGAATCAGTTGTAATAGTTAAAAGAACAGTCGTTTTGTCGCATAGAGCCTAATATTTTATCTCGTTAGCTCGGCGAAATGGAATAATTATTGTATGCTTAAGATGTATAGACATTATTTCTGGTCGTTCAGGTTCTGGATATTATGAAAATATTTCAATGGGCATTTGAAAAAATCGCTAGCGGATTGAATAAGAAAATTGAAGGAAAATCTTATCATATCCCATTAACCGATTTTGATCGCTTAAGCGAAGAACTTCGCCTGGGAGATGTTTTACTTGTTGAAGGCCGTACTCGCATTAGCAGGTACATAAAATCCATTACCTATAGCCCGTGGACACATTCAGCGTTATATATAGGCAGAATAGATGATATTGCTGACGGCAGTCTTAAAAATAAAATAGCTGAACATTATCCCGGTGACCTCCGCCAACAATTAATTGTCGAGGCGATGTTAGGTGAAGGTACAATTATTCGACCTGTTAGCAAGTACGAAACTGATCATCTTCGTATTTGCAGACCACGTGGTATTTCAAAAGATGATCGAAATAAAGTAATAGCCTATGCATTAACGCATTTAGGATACGATTATGATTTACGTCACTTACTTGATTTAGCTCGTTTTCTCTTGCCACTTTCAATCATTTCAAAACGTTGGCGTTCGACTTTATTTCGTCATAATCCGGGTGAGTCGACGAAAAATATGTGTTCGTATATGCTCGGTGAAGCTTTTGCTTCAGTGAGTTTCCCGATCATGCCTGTTGCAGAAAAACTGGAAAATGGTCAATACAAACTCTATAAGCGCAACATGAAATTACTAACACCAAAAGATTTTGACTACTCTCCTTATTTCGACATTATAAAATACCCTTATATCGGACTTGATGAAGTTGCTGCCTATCGATCATTGCCCTGGGATACAGAAGGTATGGTTTGCAATGCAGAAGGTGATTGTTTCGTGCCACCAAAAAATATTAATGCAAAGAAAGTGATTTAGTTTTAATTTTCTATTGGAAGGGTATGTTCTAAAATAAAAAAAGTAATTCCATTGTCAGTATTATTCTTCTCTCTTCAGTTGATACAATTAATGAAGTTATTAAGGTAAACTAAATAACAAATAAAACATCTAGTGTGAGACATCATTCTAATTCGTGATGACGTTATCATGCTGAATGATTTAGGAATATTTTCTTTTAGAAAACAGGAAATAACATGGGGAAATCAAATCAAGGTCGTCCAGTCTATATTGTCGATGGTAGCCGTTCGCCTTGTCTTAAGGCACAAGGTGTGCCGGGTTCATTTACCGCTTCTGAACTTGCTGTTCAATCCGCACGTCCATTATTAGCTCGCCAGACATTTGAACCAGCAGACTTAGATGAACTGATCCTGGGTTGCATTATGCCTAGTCCAGATGAAGCTAATATTGCTCGTGTTACTGCATTGCGTTTAGGTTGTGGTAATGATGTGCCGGCATGGACGGTACAACGAAACTGTGGCTCTGGTATGCAAGCGATTGACTGTGGTGTAAATGCTATCGCAAATGGAAATGCAGATCTGATCTTGAGCGGTGGCACAGAAGCGATGAGTTATGCGCCGTTATTATTCAGCAATCAAATGGCCGCCTGGTTTGGTCAATTTATGATTTCACGTACACCAGCGGCTAAAATAAAAACGGCACTTAAATTTAGACCTGCACTGCTCAAACCAGTTATTGCCTTACTGCGCGGCTTAACCGATCCCGTTGTTAATTTATCAATGGGGCAAACGGCAGAAATTATTGCGCATCGTTTTGGAATTAGTCGTGAAAAAATGGACGCTTATGCCGTACGCAGTCATC
>CAYTIZ010000038.1:8030-8685 GCA_964437885.1 uncultured Enterobacteriaceae bacterium | reverse complement strand
TAGCTGCAGCCTATTCTGACAATCAAATGCCTGAAGTTGAAGTACTATACGATATAAAAGGTAATTATTACGATCAGGATGATGGTGTACGTCCTGATAGTTCAATAGAAAAATTAGCAAAGCTTCGTCCTGTCTTTGATAAAGAATTTGGTTTAGTTACTGCAGGAAACAGCGCGCAAATAACAGATGGAGCCGCGTGGGTCATTCTTGCAAGTGAAGACGCGGTAAAAAAATATCAATTGTCAGTGATGGCACGAATTAGCGATAGTCAATGGTCAGGATTGAGTCCGGAAACAATGGGATTAGGGCCTATACATGCCATGACACCGATATTACAGCGCCAAAACTTATCGATTAAGGATATTGATTATTGGGAAATCAATGAAGCCTTCGCCGGGCAAGTACTAGCTTGTCTTTCTGCCTGGCAAGATGAAGATTATTGTTTTAATGAATTAAATCTTGAGCATGTTATGGGCGAAATAGATCAAGAAAAACTCAATATTGATGGTGGCGGAATTAGTCTCGGTCACCCTGTCGGAATGAGTGGGGCACGTATCGTTTTACATCTATGTCATATCTTAAATGAAAATAAGGCGAGCAAAGGTTTGGCATCACTATGTATCGGTGGTGGACAGGGTGGTGCAATGTTAATCGA
>CAYTIZ010000038.1:0-7988 GCA_964437885.1 uncultured Enterobacteriaceae bacterium | reverse complement strand
ATTGGAAGCTGACTACGGATGAACAAGGCTTCGCTTTGTTATCTTTCGATACGTTTGGAAATACTACTAATGTGCTCTCCGTAGAAACCTTGAATGAATTAGAAGAAATCATTGCAAATATAAAAATGCAGAACCCTAAAGGACTTGTTATTTCTTCTGCTAAAACCAGTGGTTTTATAGCCGGAGCTGATGTGCATTCATTTTCAGGCATTACAACAAAAGAAGCAGCGCTGCCTTATATCCAATTGGGTCAAAAGATATTTAATGAACTGGAAGCGTTGTCATTTCCAACACTGGCAGTTATCAAAGGATTTTGTCTGGGTGGAGGACTGGAATTAGCTTTGGCATGTGATTATCGTATCGCTGTTGATGATCCAAAAACACGACTCGGATTGCCTGAAGTTAAATTAGGTTTTCATCCAGGTTGGGGTGGCACGGTACGCCTGACGCAAGCTATTGGTCCGTTAGGCTCAATGGATCTCATGTTGAGCGGGCGCACAGTAAATGCACGAGCAGCAAAGCGTATGGGGATAGTTGATCATGCTGTGCCTGAACGACATATTACTAATGCCACACAAGCATTATTAATAAAATTACCTGCCAGACAAGAACCTTCTTTAATCAATAAAATATGTAATGCAGGATTGATACGACCATTATTTGCAAAAGTGTTAAGGAAAAAAGTGGGGCAACGTGTACGAGCAGAGCACTATCCAGCACCTTATGCCCTGATAGATTTATGGGTAAAACATGGAAGTAATAAAAACAAGATGATGTTGGCCGAAGCAGAGTCGGTTTGTGATTTGATTACTACATCAGCAGCAAAGAATCTTGTCAGAGTTTTTAAACTACAGGATCATTTAAAATCATTCGGTCAACAATGTGAATTTAACCCACAACATGTTCATGTTATTGGCGCAGGTATTATGGGTGGTGATATAGCCGCATGGTGTGCCTATCGTGGTTTAAATGTGACCTTGCAAGATCGCGAGCCAAAATATATTGCTCCTGCTATAAAACGCGCACATACATTATTTAAAAAGCGTTTAAAGAAACCGCATTTAATTCAGGCAGCAATGGATCGTCTGGTTCCTGATCATAAGGGCTTGGGAATTGCTAAAGCAGATGTTGTGATTGAAGCGATAATAGAAAATATCGATGCTAAACGTGAATTGTTTAAGGAATTAGAAACAAAAATAAAACCAGACACTTTGTTGGCAACCAATACATCAAGTATTTCGCTTGAACTAATATCATCACAACTTGAAAATCCAGGCCGCCTGGTCGGCATACATTTCTTTAATTCAGTGGCAATGATGCAATTAGTTGAAATTGTACAAGGCGATGATACTGATAAAGTCGCATCGGATCGCGCCGCTGCTTTTTGTCGAAAGATTGACCGATTACCCGTTCCGGTTAAAAGTTCTCCCGGTTTCGTAGTGAATCGAATATTGATGCCTTATTTATTGGAAGCAATTACGATTATTGAAGAAGGCATACCTGCCCGAGTTATTGATGAAGTTGCGCTAGCTTACGGTATGCCTATAGGCCCGGTAGAACTGGCGGATACCGTTGGACTCGATATCTGTTTGTCCGTTGGCGATATTTTGTCCAAATCATTTGATGTCAATATTCCTGAGGACTTACGCAATAAAGTTGAACAGGGGCATTTGGGGCGTAAAAGTGGTCAAGGTTATTATCAGTATAAGAACAAGAAACCTGTCTATAAAAAAGTCGATCTAAAATCATATGATGTTAGCGAGATAAGTGATCGTCTGATATTACAAATTCTTAATGAGTCAGTCGCATGTGTTAGCGAAGGCGTTGTTAATGACCCTGATTTGATTGATGCTGCAATGATCTTTGGTACTGGTTTTGCACCTTTTCGCGGTGGTCCTATGCATACTATAGAAGAAGAGGGAAAAGAAAAAACTCTGGATCGATTAAAGACAATGCAGGAAAATAAAGGTGAACGTTTCAAACCACATGCAGGTTGGTCAAAGTAGTTATTATTGTTAATAACAAGAACGATTTATGTTTTTATGTGTAGTAGCTCAAATTTAAAAGCAGCCTGTGAAATGAAAATAATAAACATGCAGCTATCGGATAGAAGCAGTTGGTCATAGACCTAATTATGCTAATGGTGACAACAGATTATTTTGATTATATAAATAATTATTTATGCTTCCAATAGCAATATTTGAATAATCATGGTTTTGTTAAACATATTGGTTTTTATCAATGAAATTCGAAGATAAACTACCCGAAGGTCGTAAGTTGGCTGCCCTTATGATGGTCGTTCTGATTATGACCTGTGCGGTATTAATTTGGTCGGGTTGGCAAACATACTGGTCCTTTAGCGAATCAAAGAAAGAATTAGAAAGGTTTATACGAATCTCAAACCTGCATGGTACTGTCGTGCACCTAGACGAAGTCCTTACCATGTCAGCTCAGATGTCAGTGTCCACCGGTGATTTGCAATGGGAACAGCGCTATCGCAAATTCGAGCCATTGTTGGATGTGGCAATCGAAGAGGTACTTACACTTACTTCAGATGAATATGCAGTAAAAGCGGCTGCCAAGGTTTATGCAGCCAATATAATGCTGGTGGAGATGGAAAACCATGTCTTTGATCTGGTACGCGAAAACCACAAGGAGGAAGCAAAAGAGTTCCTGTTTAGCGATAAATATATAAAACAAAAACAGATTTATACGAAGGAAATGAAGCAATTTACTGACGCCATTTCCAACGATATTAATGCAAAGTTGCAGGATAAGCAGCGCAATATTCTGTACTATGACTTAAGTGTAATTCTGCCCTTTCTTTTTTTGATTGTTGCTTGGCTTATTGTTTATAGATATTTGGGTAAGTGGCGGATGATACTTTTGGCTAGCAATAATAGCCTTGCCCAGAAGAAAGAAGAACTGACCAACTTGAATCTCACTCTGGATCAAAGAGTGTTCGAAAGAACGAATGAATTATCTAAAATAAATAAATCACTGAGTAGGAAAGCCAAATCCATTGAGCTGATGAAAAATATTGCCATCGCTGCCAATAAGTCTGACAGTATTAACGAGTCTATAAATATTTGCATGAAGATGGTTTGTACTTACATGGGCTGGCCCATCGGTCATTACTATGTACTGGCTAATGATGGAAGTAAAGTTCTGGTTACATCGAAAATATGGTACCTCGAACATCCCAAGCGTTTCGAGATATTCCGCAAGATAACCGAGAAATCCCGTTTTGAGCTGGGTATAGGTCTTCCCGGTCGGGTTCTGTCCAGTGGCGAACCGCTCTGGATCGCCAATTTATGGAATGATACAAATTTTCCACGCGCCAATCTTGCCGAAAATATCGGTGTCTCGTCAGGATTTGCCTTTCCGATTAAGATCGACAAGGAAGTCATCGGCGTCCTCGAATTCTTCTCCGAGAGCATCACAGAACCTGATTTGGACGAGTTGGAGATTATGAATCACATAGGAACTCAACTTAGCCATGTTTACGATCGCAAGCTAGCGGAAAATACACTACAAGAAAGCAACGAACGATTTAGGGCATCATTTGTAAATGCAGCCATCGGAATGGTACTAGTAACACTAGAGCACAAAATTATCGAAGCCAACCCAGCCTTTTGTACTATGCTCGGTTACTCGAAAGAGAAACTTACAGGTATATTATTCAAAGATATCACTCACCCAGACGACGTTGAAACTAGCATTGACCACCACAATCAATTAATTGCCGGTGAAATTGATAATTATCATCTTGAGAAACGTTATTTACACAAACAAGGTCATGAGATTTGGGCTTCGTTAAGTGTGTCTCTGGTTCGGGATAATAATACCACCCCTCTATACGCGATAGCCCAGATACAGGATATCATTGTCCGCAAGCAGGCGGAGTTAGAACTAAGTGAGAGTGAAAAAAAATACCGCAGTCTGTTGGAATACGATCCGGACGGTATGGTAATAGTGAATGATCGTGGTGTGATTGAGATAGTCAATCAAGAACTGCAAAAGATGACTGGCTATGTGGCGAGTGAACTTATTGGCCAAACGGTAGAAATCTTAATACCTGAGCGGTTTAGTCATCATAAGCAACAAAGAGATGGCTATATCAATCTGAGTAAACCCAAAGTTCGCTATATGGGTGAAGGAAAAGAATTATTTGTTCAACGCAAAGATGGCAGTGATTTCCCCGCAGAAATCAGTTTGGGCCCATTGAATACAAAAGACGGACTCAATATCTCCGTTGCGATTCGTGATATTACCGAGCGCAAGAAATCAGAAGACCTACTTACTTTTCAAGCCACTCATGATGCCTTGACAGGGCTGGTCAATCGACGGGAGTTTGAACGCCGTGTCGAACGTTTGCTTGCAACTGACGAAGAAGGCAAAGGGTCACATGCCCTGTGTTATTTAGATCTCGACCAGTTCAAGATCGTGAACGATACCTGTGGCCATATCGCCGGTGATGAACTGTTGCGTCAAATCAGTGCCTTGCTATTAAATACAGTGAGACACCGCGATACCCTGGCGCGTCTTGGCGGCGATGAGTTTGGTGTCTTGATGGAGCACTGTCCCTTTGATGATGCCCATCGGGTCGCCACATCTATACTCAACGTGATAAATGACTATCAATTTACATGGGAAGAACAAACATTCAGAGTCGGGGCAAGTATCGGACTGGTGCCGATTACAGACGCTACGCTCAGTTTAACTGAATTATTAAAAGATGCTGATGCCGCTTGTTATATAGCTAAAGACAAGGGTCGAAACTGTATCCATGTGTATCGTGACGAAGATGCAGAGACTGCTCAACGTCATGGCGAGATGCAATGGGTGGCACGTATCAATCAAGCCCTGAAAGAAGACCGATTTTGTCTCTATGCTCAATCCATTACACCGCTTAATGACAGCACCGAAACACATTATGAACTCTTAATCAGGATGAAAGACAAGGATGGTAAGATTATTCTTCCGGGCTCCTTTCTCCCTGCGGCTGAGCGTTATAATCTGATAGAGCAAATAGACCGGTGGGTGGTTGAGCAAGCTTTTGGTTTATTAGCAAACAACCCGGACTTTCAACGCCAAATTAATTTTATTTCCATCAACATTTCAGGTCAGTCCTTGACTCGAAGTGACTTTTTGGACTTGATTGTTAATCAACTTGATAAGACCGGGGTTGAGACGGCGAAGATTTGTTTTGAAATCACAGAGACGGCGGCTATCTCAAACTTGAGTGCGGCGACGAAGTTTATTTCAGTACTCAAGGGAATGGGTTGTCAATTTGCTTTGGATGACTTTGGTAGTGGTTTATCTTCGTTTGGTTACTTGAAGAATCTGCCGGTGGATTACCTTAAGATTGATGGCATGTTTGTTAAAGACATTGTTGATGATCCGATTGACCATGCGATGGTGAAATCGATTAACGAGATAGGTCATGTGATGGGGATGCAGACGATTGCTGAGTTTGTTGAGAACGATGAGATTAAGGGTATGTTGAGGGAGATTGGCGTCAACTATGCGCAAGGTTATGGTATTCATAAACCACAACCATTTTCTGAATTACTTGATTAATAAAACTGATGGAAATGAGTCGTAATGCAAGGCAATTTTTAAACATCTGCTTTTACCAAAAGATTCCAAATCTAATGAATATAATCGAATGGCCGCATTCGCTTAAAAGTAGTAGCCATGTAATTCATGCAGCTAGTCGGCGGGATCTCCCATTTTTGAAGATTCGAAATTCTCCTTTTTCCATGCAATGCCATTGTTCATTATCGGTTAAGGCGGAAGAGGCGATGATAGTGATAACATCATTTTTGGATAGATAGCTATTGAAGTCGATGCTCTCACCGGTATCTACCAAGCGTGCTTCACTGAAGGGATATTGGCGTGTTACCCAGCACATTTTATTACTGCAATAGGCATACATGTTTCGTGAATCACTGAGCAGAAAGCTGAATATTCCGTGTTGTCTGATTTCATCCGCCACAGATTTAATTAACAACCATAGCTCTTTATTTTTCTTTGGACGTTCTGAAAATTCTTGCCTGATTCTATCCATCATGTAACAAAAAGCATATTCACTGTCTGTTGTTCCGACTGGATGATAAAATTGAAGTGCTTTCTTTTTAATTCCTTTTAACTGTCCATTATGGGCAAAGACCCAGTCACAGCCCCATAATTCCCGCGAAAAGGGGTGTGTGTTTTCAATACAAACCTTACCCCGATTTGCTTGTCGGATATGGCTGATAATAATTTTGCTTTTAATTGATGTATGTTGAAAAAAATCAGCGACATGGGATTCTGCACTGGCATCAGCGTCATGAAATGAACGGCTGCCGCGTCCTTCATACAGGCTTATGCCCCAGCCATCGGTATGAATGCCGGTTTTGCCGCCACGCTGTTTTAAGCCAGAGAAACTAAAACGGATATCAGCTGGCGTATTTGCACTTAATCCCAATAACTCACACATCAAATATTCACACTATTAATTGCGTTATTTTTGTTCGGCAGGAAACCGAAATCGTCTATCTAAGTTATCGGTAGATTTTTATTAATATTTAGTAATTAATAAATATGACTGTAAAGTCATGGTTTTATGGTATTTTCTTATCAATATTGAGATTGATGACTTTGTTTGTGTCAGTTTGAATCGTATCGAGCCGGCCGATTAAATCTCCTGATTCTGCTGTGGCGTTTCCGCTTTTCGATATTCTAGCGGTGAGTTTTACCTGATTGTGATCAGATAACTTATTAGAGGGCGTCATTGCCATTGAATCATCCAATATGGCTTGTATGGGCAGATCACTTACTTTTTTACGTATTATTGCAATCGGCATCTGTGGGCCGTTTATTGCCTGTGCATAGATGAAAACAGTATCTTCATTATTTACTTCGCTAATTAAGTCAGCTGATAAGTTGACATTGACTTGTATTTTATATTCTTGTTTAACTGCGTTGGAGTCTTTTACATTAGCACCTTCAATATGTTGTTTGGCAAGTTGTATGTATTTTTCAATTTGTTGCTGTTGGTCCGAGCCTTGTTCCAGTTTTGGAACTAGGCGTTGCCAATAGATAATTGAGTTCTCTATGTCGCCACGCTCATTTGCAGCCAAGCCCGCAAGCCAAAGTCCACTTCTGTTCTCTGGATCAAGTCGTAGTGCTTCATTGATTAGTTCAGTTGGTCTGCCAGCATAAATACCACCATTTGTCATAGACAAAATATCGGCATAGCGAATCAGGACAGTAGGGTCATTACTTTTAAGACGATAAAGATTATTAACGGCTCTAAGTGCTTCGGGATATCGTTCGAGTGTTGAATATGAGTTAGTTAACATCAACCAGCCATCGATGTCATCAGGTTCGTTAATTAAACGTTGCTCAAGCTGGCTTAACATCTTTTCTACAGAAGCGAGTTTTTGTTCTGTGTTTTGTGCGTTATTAAATTCAGACAGTAAAGCTGTTTGAGTAATAAGTTCTGGTTTTCCTAAACGGTCATATAGGCTAATAACGAAAACAGGGATAAGAATTAAAAGAAGTACAGCCGTTATTCTTGATGATGTTTCTGTTTTTGAACTATTTCCCGAAAGAGGTTTGTTTTCATCTTGAATTAATAAAGCCCGTTGGTATTCTTTCCTTACCTTTTTTGCCTCGGTACCACTTAATAAACCATTGTCAATATCGGATTCTATTTCAGACAAACGTTGTTGATATAAATCAGTATTGCCGAATAGTTCGGTGTTATCTTGCCTATGCGTTTTTAATAGCGTGATTAATATTACAAAGAGAGGCAATAATAATAACAAGGCAGAGATTAACCAGAAGCTAAACATAATTATTGCTTTCCTTTATTTGAATCTTCGTTGAGTATTTCAGTTAAACGTTGTTGTTCCTCTTTGCTGATATCACTCTTTATCTTATTACTGTTAGATTGTTTTTTTATGAGGATAATTACGACAACAACAGCAATAATCAAA
>CAYTIZ010000037.1:2174-13575 GCA_964437885.1 uncultured Enterobacteriaceae bacterium | reverse complement strand
TCTGCTGACGATGATCTTGTGCAAGATGATCGATTTGAAATTATTCAGGGTTCATTCACGATGCTGATGCAACATGTTAAACAACATGATTTACAAGCGCAGATTGCGGGTGTGTTGTTTGATTTTGGCGTGTCTTCGCCGCAACTTGATGATGCCGAACGTGGTTTTAGTTTTCGTTTTGATGCACCACTTGATATGCGTATGAATCCTGAAGAAGGACAAAGTGTTGCCGAGTGGTTAAACAAAGCAACTGAAACTGAGATTGCAAATGTGATTTATGAATATGGCGAAGAACGTGCATCTAGACGTATTGCAAGAAGCATTGTTAGTGCTCGTGTTGAAGTTCCGATAGAAACAACAACTCAGCTTGCAGAAATTGTTCGTAAAGCTGTTCCAGCGAAGAAAAATAGACACAAGGGCAAAGATATTCACCCTGCTACAAAAACATTCCAGGCATTACGTATTTTTATCAATTGTGAGCTTGATGAAATTAAAGATGTGCTGCCTCAAGCAGTTGATGTTTTATGTTCAGGGGGGCGACTTGCTGCGATTAGTTTCCATTCACTGGAAGATCGAATTGTTAAACGTTTTATGCGTGATGAATCTTTACCAAAAGAATATCCGCCCGAATTACCGATCATGCCGGATGACAGCGATGTGAAGATAAAGAGAATTGGTAAACAGATTCGCGCTACTGAAGAAGAAATCAATGACAATCCTCGAGCGCGCAGTGCTACCTTACGTGTGGCAGAACGTTGTTGATATGAAAATGCTATTAAATTACGGACTCTATATCGTCATATTTTTGTCTGCGTTACAAGTCGTGATTGCTCGTCATGAAACGCGTCGCTTATTTGTTGAATTACAAACACTGGAACGAACAGGTGATGAGTTGAATGAAGAGTGGGGACGTTTGCAACTTGAGCAAAGTACCTGGGCTATTAATGACAGAATTGAATCCTTTGCTCGAACAAAACTAAATATGAAAATGCCAGAACGAAGCTCGGTGGTGCTATTAGCTAAATGAAAATACGAGCTATACAAGCACAATATCCAGTACGCCGTTGGTTGGTATTAGGGTTATTTCTGTGTGGAATGGCAGTGCTTTCATCACGCGCTGTTTATCTACAACTCTTAAATAATGAGTTTTTAAAAGAACATGGTGATGCGAGATCAATTCGTGTGGTTAATATCCCTTCACATCGCGGTGTGATAGTTGATCGAAATGACGAACCATTAGCGATGAGCACACCGGTAGATTCGATATGGGTGACACCAAGAAAAGTATTTGAGGATGTTGAACGTTTTCCTGACTTGGCAAAGGTCATGAATATGACGGTAGCCGATCTTCACGAAATTTTGCGTGATCGAATTAGTCGTGATTTTGTTTATTTAAAACGCCATGCAAATCCGAGTCTGGTTAAGGAAGTACAAAAATTAAGTATAAGAGGAGTGTCAACGCAACGCGAATATAAACGATATTATCCGGCTGCAGAAGTGACTTCTCATATTATTGGTTTTACCAATATTGACGATCAAGGTCAGGAAGGTTTGGAATTGGCCTATGATAAATGGCTTAGTGGAAAAGATGGTAAGAAACGTGTACTAAAAGATCGTTTAAATCGAATCGTTGAAAATATAGAAAGTATAGAGTCTTCTGAACCGGGGAAAAAATTAACGCTGAGTATTGATCGGCGCGTTCAGTATCTGGCTTATCGAGAGCTGGCAGCGGCTGTTAAGTATCATCGGGCGAAAGGTGGTTCGCTGGTAATGTTAGATATTAGAACGGGTGAAGTGATGGCAATGGTTGGGCAACCTTCTTATAACCCGAATAATCGCAAAACTTTTAAAAGTAATTTTTATCGTAATCGTGCTGTCACTGATGTATTTGAGCCCGGTTCAACAATGAAGCCTTTTACTATCGCGGCAGGTCTGGAGTCTGGAATTTATAAACCGCATACCCCAATCAATACTTCGCCAGGATATTTTAAGGTAGGGGAGCACACTATCCGCGATATGCGCAATTATGGAAACATTGACGTTTCAACTGTTATTACTAAATCAAGTAATGTTGGTGCAAGTAAGATTGTATTAGCATTAGAGCCAGAGCAATACTGGGATGCCTTATCGCATTTTGGTTTTGGTCAGCCAACGGGTAGCGCTTTTCCTGGTGAGTCTTCAGGAATTTTAAGCCCATATAATACTTGGTCAGATTTTGAAATGGCAACCATGTCATTTGGTTATGGTTTATCTGTAACGCCTCTACAGCTTGCGCAAGCGTATTCCGTTTTAGCAACGGGTGGCGTGATGTTGCCAATTTCATTTATTAAGGTTAATGGCTCTGTTTCAGGTAAACGCGTAATACCGGAAAGTATTGCCAGACAAGTAAGAAAGATGTTGGAAACAGTAGTGTCTGCAAAGGGCACGGGTAAACGTGCTGCAATAAGAGGTTATCGTGTTATTGGTAAGACGGGCACAGTGCATAAATCTGTGCGTGGCGGATACTCCGAAGATCGCTATCTTTCCTTATTTGCAGGTATTGCTCCTGCAAGTGAGCCTCGGTTTGCAATGGTGATACTGATTGATGAACCTAGAGGAGATAGTCATTATGGCGGTGTTGTTGCAGCGCCTGTTTTCTCCAGAGTAATGGAAGGTGCGTTCCGAATTTTGAATATCCCACCAGATGATCTGCCAGCTATTACCAGCCCAATCATGGCGAATAGCCATCAACCTGATCGGCTACAAGGGTTTGAATGATGATGACTGTTGAGAAACTGAATTATTCTAAATCACTAGCTGAACTATTAAGTGACCTGGCTAATGTTGATGTCTCAATTGATGTTACAGGTGTCGCTATCGATAGTAGAGAAGTTGTATCAGGCGATCTGTTTATGGCCTACCGCGGAACGCAAGTTAATGGCATTGATTATATAGATGATGCAATTCGTGCAGGTGCAATTGCTATAGCAATTGACGAAGATGAAGAAGTTAATCTGGAATCAATTTCAGTAACAGTAGTTAAAATATCTAATTTACGTAAGCAGGCCGGGATTATAATAAGTCGATTTTATGATGAGCCATCAAAAAAGATGCAAGTCATTGGTGTTACTGGAACTAATGGCAAGACAACAGTCTCGTACATGATCGCCGAAGTTTTATTCGTGCTTGGAAAGCAGTCCGCCGTAATTGGAACCATAGGGAATGGTCGATTTGGAAAAATAGAAGCAGCTAATATAACAACGCCCGACCCAATTAAGTTACATTCCCTGTTTTCAAATTGGAGAGACGAAGTTGATTCTGTCGTGATGGAAGTATCTTCACATGCGCTTGATCAGGGCAGAGTAGCCGGGACTGAATTTGATATCGGTGTGTTTACCAATTTGAGCCGTGATCACCTTGATTATCATAGTACGTTTGAAGATTATGCTGACGCGAAATCGCTATTGTTTAAAACATCCGGGCTTAAACATGCCGTCGTTAATATTGATGATGCTTATGGCGCTCAACTTATAGATTTATTACCGACAGGTTTAAATATTTTCGCGTACTCAACAAAAATAAATCAAGCTGAAGCAAATAGTTCTGGAACAAGTGGAAAAAATGTTTCATTTATTTTTTGTAAAAAAATTGAAACAGATCATTTTAAAACAGATCTGACAATACAAAGCCCCTGGGGACAAGTAATCATACAAACAGGTTTGTTGGGGGAATTTAATGTAGAGAATATACTCGCTGCATTTTCAACATTATGCGTGTCTGGTTTCCAACCTGAAAAAGTGGCTGCGGCATTATCTCAATTTACTGGCATACCTGGACGGATGGAATACTTTTCTTCTGAATCTAAACCGTTACTTGTCATTGACTATGCTCATACTCCTGATGCACTTGAAAAAGTATTAGCTGCATTACGTTCTTATTGTACGGGGAAATTGTATTGTGTATTTGGCTGCGGCGGTGACCGTGATGTAGGCAAACGATCGCAAATGGGCGCAATTGCGGAATCGTTATCTGATCAAATTATTTTAACTAATGATAATCCGCGTACTGAATCGGAAGAGAAAATTATTGAAAATATTCTTGAAGGTATCAAAGAAAAATCTCGGGTAACGATTAAATATGATCGTTCTGATGCAATCATAAATGCCTTTCTGTGTGCCAGTAAAAATGATGTGATTTTAATTGCCGGTAAAGGCCATGAAACAACCCAGCAGATTGGTTCAACACTTTTTCCATTTAGCGATCGTGAATTAGCAAGGCGTTTAATGGCAGGTGACTCATGATTAGCATGTCACTTTCAAAAGCAGCTGCCGCTACCAATTCAAATTTTATTGGCGAAGATATTATCTTTTCCGGTTGTAGTACTGATAGCCGCACGATTGAAGATGGAAATTTATTTATCGCCTTGAAGGGAGATCTGTTTGATGGCCATGATTATGTGTCTGTAGCTGAAGAAAATGGTGCCTCTTCTTTAATGCTTGAGCGGGAAGTAATTAATACAAAACCTGTATTACAAGTAGAAGATACACGCAAGGCAATGGGTCTGCTGGCAAAATCCTGGCGTGAAGAAATAAACATTCCATTAATTGCCATAACCGGTAGTAATGGCAAGACCACAGTCAAAGAGATGGTCAGTAGTATTTTATCTAAAATTTCTGAAGTGCATGCAACGTCGGGAAACCTTAACAACGATATTGGTGTTCCATTAACTTTATTTGGCCTCGATAAAAAGCATCAATATGCAGTAATTGAGATGGGTGCTAACCACCCAGGTGAAATTGAATGGTTAAGTGCTATAGCTTGTCCAAATGTTGCAGTGATTACACAATGTGCACCGGCACATCTTGAAGGTTTTGGTAGTATTGATGGTGTCGCTAAAGCAAAAGCAGAAATATATTCAGGTCTGCAATCTTCGGGTACGGCAATAATAAATGCCGATGATGAGTATGCCGATTTTTGGAGAGAGTCGTGTGGGAACTTAAATCAACTTGGTTTTGGAATTGAATCCAGCCATGCGGATGTTCGTGCCAACAATATTAAGATGCTTACAGAGAGTGTCTCTATTCAATTTGAATTAGATTGCGAACAAGGTGCTATTGAAATTATGTTGCCTCTTTGTGGTGAACATAATGTTATGAATGCGCTTGCTGCTGCTGCTTGTTGTCTGAGTCTGGATATTTCTCTGGCAACAATCAAAAGTGGTCTTGAAAATATATTGCCAGTTAAAGGACGTTTGCAAATAAAAGCTGGCAAGCAAGGCGCTCGGATTATTGATGATACTTATAATGCAAACCCAGTATCACTTGAAGCTGCATTAAAGGTGCTTAGCCATTATAAGGGATCTCGATATCTTGTTCTTGGAGATATGGGTGAGTTGGGTGATACAGAGATAGAACTACATAAAGATGCGGGTAAATTAGCCAAGCAGTTAGGTATTGATAAATTATTTACACTTGGCGAATTAAGCATTAATACTTTGCAAGGTTTTGGCTCGGATTCTTTTTATTTTGAATCTCATGATGAGTTAAATGAAGCTTTGATGAACCAGCTTGATAAGGATACAACCATTCTGGTCAAAGGTTCGCGTGCTATGCAGATGGAACGTGTCGTTAATGCGTTGACAGAGGGGCAAGAATAGATGTTGCTCTGGCTAACAGAATATCTTGCCCAGTTTGATAGCGGCTTTAGTGTATTCGGATATTTAACATTAAGAATAATATTGGGTGTGCTGACAGCGTTGTTTGTTTCATTTATTTTCGGACCTTATTTGATACGGCATTTAACGAATAAACAAATCGGTCAAAGCGTAAGAGACGATGGTCCGGAAACTCATTTTGAGAAAGCAGGCACGCCTACTATGGGTGGCTTATTGATTTTAGTTTCAATCGTGTTCAGTACATTGTGTTGGGTTGACCTTGCTAATCGATATGTCTGGGTTGTGTTGGTCGTTACTTTACTATTTGGTGTTATTGGTTTAATTGATGATTATAAAAAAGTAATTAATAACGATCCAAAAGGTTTAAGTGCAAAGTATAAATATGTAGCTCAATCGATTGTCGGGTTAGGTGCGGCAGTTTATCTATATCAATCCGCAACACTTACTGCGGAAACACAGTTAATTGTTCCCTTCATGAAGTCATTTGTGTTCGATCTGGGGTGGCTGTATATCGTGCTTACTTACTTTGTCATCGTTGGTTCGAGCAACGCGGTTAATTTAACAGATGGTCTTGATGGGCTGGCTATTTTACCTACGGTTTTAGTTGCCGGAGCATTGGCAATTTTTGCTTACGCGACAGGCCATATTCGTTTTGCAGAATATCTGGCCATTCCATATATCCCTGGTGTTGGTGAAGTGGCTGTTTTTTGTGGAGCAATTGCCGGGGCTGGTTTGGGGTTTCTCTGGTTTAACACATATCCGGCGCAGGTTTTTATGGGTGATATTGGCGCTTTATCACTCGGTGCGGCATTGGGAATAGTAGCTGTTGTCGTCAGACAAGAATTAGTTCTTTTTATTATGGGAGGTGTTTTTGTGATGGAAACTGTTTCCGTCATATTGCAAGTTGCTTCATATAAGTTAACCGGGAAAAGAATTTTTAAAATGGCACCATTACATCATCACTATGAGCTTAAAGGTTGGCCAGAGCCGCGGGTTATTGTCCGCTTCTGGATTATTACAGTTATTCTGGTTTTGATTGGCCTTGCAAGCCTAAAGATACGTTGAGGAATGTTACTTGTTTTGTATTGCAGAAAAAATAATAACGATGAATGAAGCTAATCTACATTTCGATGTAACGATAGTTGGTCTTGGCAAGACTGGACTTTCCTGTGTTCGTTATTTGAGCAAGCAAGGTTTGAATATTGCAATTACAGATAGTCGCAACGAACCATCAGAACTATCGACTTTAAAAAGTGAGTTTGAAGCTGTCCCTATGTATCTCGGTGAAATTAGTTCGGAAGCATTATTGGCATCCGATCAAATTGTGTTGAGTCCGGGAGTTCCACTTGAAAATAAAAGTGTAAAGCAGGCTATCGAAAATGGTATTCCGGTCTTCGGTGATATTGAATTATTTTGTAGGCAGGCAAAAGCACCAATCATTGCAATATCTGGTTCTAACGGCAAGAGTACAGTGACTACCTTGGTAGCGGAGATGACTCGTCAAGCAGGCTTAAAAACATGTGTTGGTGGAAACCTAGGCACGCCTGCACTTGAATTATTGGATGAATCCACTCCTGATTTATATGTGCTTGAGTTATCCAGTTTTCAATTAGAAACAACCTTCTCTCTGAATGCACATGCAAGCGTGGTATTGAATGTATCACCTGACCATATGGATCGCTATGCAAACTTCGAAGAATATATTGACGCAAAAAACAAGATATATTCAGGACAGGGTTTAATGGTTATTAACCATGATGATGAAGTTGTTAATGCTATGGCTGATGGCTCAAGACAAACCATTACTTTTTCCTTATCCAAAGCAGATGGAAATAATTTTGGAGTAATTAAAGATAATGGTGAAATTTTCTTATGTCAGGGTGATAAGAAAATTATTAAACAAAAAGAACTTGGCATTAAGGGCGATCATAATGTAGCTAATGCTCTGGCTGCAATGGCATTGGCAAGTTCAGTTAATGTTCCAATTAATGCAATGATTGAGATTTTGAAAAATTTTAGTGGTTTGGAACACCGATGTCAGCTGGTTAAAACAATTAATAATGTCAGTTGGTATAACGACTCTAAAGCGACGAATGTTGGTGCCTGTATTTCATCAATAAAAGGCCTGTGTCAGTTGGGTAATATTATTCTTATTGCAGGTGGTGATAGTAAAGGAGCTGATTTGTCCAGTCTGAGTCCTGTTGTTAAGCAGCATGTGAAAAAAGTTTTATTGATGGGTGTTGATGCAAATAAATTGGCAGCCGTTATTGGTTCAAAAGTCCCACATGAATTTGTGGCTGATATGAATGAAGCAGTTAATCTTGCTAATCAACTAGCCGATGCAGGTGATTTGGTATTACTCGCACCCGCTTGTGCCAGTCTGGATATGTATAAAAATTATCAGCAACGCGGCGATGCATTTGTCTCCGCTGCGAATGCACTGGAGGCTTGTTGATGTCTGCACGAAATAAACAACAAGCAACAATTTCTTCACATTACCATATTAAGAATAAGTTAATTGTGGGTTACGACCTTTGGTTGATGGGTATTTCATTACTAATAATTTGTATTGGTTTGATTATGGTTGCGTCTGCCTCTATCTCGATTTCTGCCAGAGAGTTTGATGATCCACTGCATTATTTTTGGCGCCAGGGTTTTGCAGCAACCATAGGTTTGACTCTTGCGTTAATCATTTTGAAAGTTCCTATGCGTTTATGGGAAATGGGCAGCATGTCATTATTAATGATGGCCATTTTTATGTTGATACTCGTTCTTATTCCTGGCGTCGGTAAGGAAGTTAATGGAAGTATGCGTTGGATACAATTAGGTCCGTTTTCATTACAGGCATCAGAGCCAGTCAAGTTATGCATTATTGCTTATCTAGCCAGTTATCTGGTTCGTCATGGCAATACAGTGCAAACAGACTTTAAGGGTTTTATCAGACCCATTGGTGTTTTGACATTGATCTCTGGCTTGTTATTACTTGAGCCTGATTTTGGTGCAAGCGTTGTCTTATTTGCTACCGCATTAGGCATGTTGTTTATGGCGGGTGTTCCTTTAACTCGTTTTTGTGCATGGGGTTCAGTTGCTATCAGTGTATTGATTACTCTGGCCATTCTTTCTCCCTATCGTATGCAACGTTTGATGAGCTTTATTGACCCGTGGAAGGATCCTTATGATAGTGGCTTTCAGTTAACACAAGCCTTGATTGCTTTTGGTCGTGGTGATTGGTTCGGCGTTGGTCTTGGCAGTAGCGTACAAAAACTTTTTTACTTGCCAGAAGCACATACTGATTTTGTTTTTTCTGTGCTTGCTGAAGAGCTTGGGCTTGTTGGCAGTATTACCATGATATTTTTATATTCATTTATTGTTTGGCGTGCTTTTGTTATTGGACATATTGCTGAGCGAGTTGAAAAATTCTTTGCTGCCTATTTTGCCTATGGTATCGGTTTGATTATTGGTATTCAGGCTTATATCAATATTGGTGTGAATATGGGCGTTCTTCCTACTAAAGGTTTGACGCTGCCATTGATGAGTTACGGCGGTAATAGTTTAATTGTTTATTGTATGTTGCTGGGTATTTTACTACGCATTGAATATGAGAATAGACAGGATGCCAGCAATACATTTACAAAAGTGGTGCCTGCCTATGCGTGATAAAAACATTCTTATTATGGCAGGCGGTACAGGAGGACATGTTTATCCTGCGTTGGCTGTTGCTGATAAGCTGAAAGATAAAGGATTTCAATTATTCTGGTTAGGAACTAGTAAAGGTATGGAAGCTAAGGTCGTTCCAAACCATGGTTACCCTTTGTTGAAAATTAATGTGTTTGGAGTAAGAGGCAATGGTTTTATACGTCTGTTGTTAACGCCTTTCATGCTGATGATTGCATTATTTCAGGCATTGATAATTATGATCAAGATTCGTCCGGTTGTTGTTTTGGGTATGGGTGGCTTTGTAAGCGGACCAGGAGGTATAGCTGCATGGTTGATGCGTATACCACTTCTTATACATGAGCAAAATGCGATAGCGGGTTTAACTAACCGGTTATTGGTACCATTTGCTGACTCTGTTATGGCAGCATTTCCCGGGGCATTTAAGGAGTCTGCAAAATTAACTATAACGGGAAATCCTGTACGGAATGATATTGTGAATCTACCTGATCCTGAACAGCGATATGCGAATCGGGATTCAAATTTATTAAAAATATTAGTGCTTGGCGGCAGTCTTGGTGCGAAAAGATTAAATGAAATAATACCTGAGACATTGTTTGCTCTGGATAGTGATTATCAATTTGAAGTAAAACATCAATGTGGCGAACGACATCTGTCAGATACTGAAAAATTTTATAAAGAGCACAACATCAATGTAGAGGTAATACCATTCATTAACAATATGGCAGAAGTCTATGCCTGGGCTGATATCGTTATTTGTCGTGCAGGAGCTTTAACGGTTGCTGAGTTAGCAGCATCAGGCATAGCTTCGATACTTATTCCATTTCCTTATGCTGTCGATGATCATCAGACAGAAAATGCAAAATATCTTTCAGTTGAAGGTGCGGCAATTTTAATTCAGGAAGCACAATTAAATATTGGGAAATTAAAAGAAGTTTTATTGAAGCTATGTCATGCATCTGAACAGTTAATGCAAATGGCAGTTAAAGCACGATCGCTCTCAAAGCCACAAGCGACGGATGATGTCGCAAAATTATGTCTGGAGGCGATTCATGCGTGATATGCAGTTACATACGATGGGTCGAGTAAAGCACATTCATTTTGTTGGTATAGGCGGTGCCGGCATGGGAGGTATCGCTGAAGTATTAAAGAACATAGGTTATGAAGTGACCGGCTCTGATATTAAAGAAAGTGCAATTACACAAAGACTAGAGTCATTAGGCGTTAATGTAACAATCGGACATGCGGCTGAAAATATAGCAGATACTGATGTTGTTGTTGTTACAAGTGCAATTGACGAAAAAAATGAAGAGTTGCTTGCTGCACGAAGTAACAGGATACCTGTAGTACGTCGAGCAGAAATGTTAGCAGAACTTATGCGCTTCAGTCAGGGAATTGCTATAGCGGGCACGCATGGTAAAACAACAACGACAAGTTTAGTTGCAAGTGTATTGGCAGAAGGTGGGCTTGATCCAACTTATGTTATTGGTGGATTGTTAAATAGCTCGGGGGCACATGCGCGCCTTGGCAGTGGAAATTTTATTGTTGCCGAAGCAGATGAAAGTGATGCCTCTTTCTTGCACCTTTATCCAGTAATCGCTGTAATAACAAACATTGATGCCGATCATCTTGAAGCATATGCCGGCGATTTCGCAAATCTACGACATAATTTTGTTGAATTCCTATATCAATTGCCTTTTTATGGTTTAGCCGTGTTATGTATTGACGATGAAGGTGTGCGTAAGATTCTGCCCGAAGTAACTAAGCCGATTGTAACTTATGGACTAGATTTTGAAGCAGATTATAATGCGGAATTAATAAAACAGGAAAAGTCAAAAACCTGGTTTAAAGTTTCACGCAAAGATAAAAAAGACTGGTTGGACATTGAACTTAATTTGCCAGGAAAACACAATTTATTAAATGCGTTGGCATCTATAGCCGTAGCGCATGAGTTAGGTGTTGGCGACGACGATATTATTAATGCCTTATCTCATTTTCAGGGTATATCGCGTCGTTGCCATGTTCGTGGTGATATTAAACTCAATAATATAAATGTCACATTGATTGATGACT
>CAYTIZ010000037.1:0-2164 GCA_964437885.1 uncultured Enterobacteriaceae bacterium | reverse complement strand
ACGGAGATAGAAGCCATTTTTGATGCCATTAAAGCTGGTTGGCCAAACCGACGTCTGGTCGTGGTATATCAACCGCATCGATTTACGCGCATGCGTGATCTGTTTGAAGACTTTAGCCAGATTCTTTCGCAAGCAGATTGCCTATTAATTTTAGATGTTTATGCAGCAGGTGAAGAAACGATCACTGGTGCAGATAGTCGTTCTTTATGTCGTGCGATTCGAGCGCGAGGACAGGTCGATCCAATTTTTGTCGAAGATAAAAAAACGGTTCAGGACGTACTTTCTAATCTGCTTGAAGAAAATGATTTGTTACTAACCTTGGGCGCCGGTGACATTGGTTCTTTGTCGAAACAGCTTTACTCAAACGCGGTGCATTAAAGGATAAGGTTTTGCTGAGTATAGAAAATGAAATGCAACAGATTCAGGTGGTTTTTAATAACAGTATGAATACTGAGATCGATACATCAATGTTACGTGGTGAATTGCAAAAGCAAGAGCCAATGTCACGTCATACGTCCTGGAAAACCGGGGGACATGCTGAATATTATTATCGAGCAATTGATATAGATGATTTATCCGTATTTATGTCTAAATTGCCGAGTGACATGCCTGTTACCTGGGTAGGCCTTGGCAGTAATTTGTTAGTGCGTGATGGTGGACTGCCAGGAGTCGTTATTTCTGTTGTTGGTGTGCTTAATAAACTTGAGTGCGTTGGTGAAAATGGTATGACTATAGGTGCAGGTGTTACCTGTGCAAAAGCAGCCCGTTTTGCTGCAAAACAAGGTTTGGCAGGCATTGAGTTTTTGGCTGCTATCCCTGGCTCTATGGGTGGGGCTTTGGCCATGAACGCCGGTGCTTATGGTGGTGAAATTTGGCGCTATGTAAAACAGGTAGAAACAATAAATAGAAAGGGAGATCGTCAGACTTATTCTAGTGATCAATTTGAAATTGCTTATCGCAGTGTTTCACTTGCTAATGATGAATGGTTTATTGCTGGCACTCTGGAATTGGAAATTTCAAACAAAGAACAGATCGAAAAAAGTATAAAAAAAATGTTGAGTGAACGTGCAGAGTCACAACCTTTAGGGCAACACAGTTGTGGTTCAGTATTTAGAAACCCTGAAAATGATCATGCTGCAAGATTAATTGATTCATGTGGCTTGAAAGGAAAACAATATGGTGGCGCGACTGTTTCAGAAAAGCATGCAAATTTTATTATTAATACAGGTAATGCAAGTTCATTAGATATTGAAAAATTAATTGAACTGGTTCAGGCAGCAGTATATGAAAAGCATGCAGTCAAATTAATCCCGGAAGTCAGAATTATTGGCGAATTAAGGAGTGACCAGTAATGAACATGCCTGAATATCAAGCATCTGAATTTGGCAAAGTCGCAGTGTTGATGGGTGGGCAGACGGCTGAACGAGTTATTTCACTGGAAAGTGGACAGGCGGTATACGCAGCACTTTGTGATGAGGGGATCGATGCTCATGCCATTGATTTTGGTAAAGATGAATTTCATCAATTAATTAATAATGATTTTGATCGTGTTTTTATCGCATTACATGGTCGCGGTGGTGAGGATGGAGCAATACAAGGTGCGCTGGAAACAATTGGCTTGCCATATACAGGTAGCGATGTAATGAGTTCCGCGCTGGCAATGGACAAGATTCGTAGCAAAAGCGTGTGGCGTGATGCCGGACTGCTAACACCTGATGTTGTTGAATTAAATCAGGCAAGTAACTGGGAGCAAATAGCAGAAGAATTAAAGTTGCCGATTATGGTTAAGCCTGTTAGAGAAGGTTCGAGCATTGGTGCAAGTAAAGTGACTCAGGCAGCGGACTTATCTTCTGCCTGGAAACAGGCAAATCAATTTGATGATCGGGTTATGGCAGAAAGCTGGGTTGAAGGTGATGAATATACCCTTTCTATTTTGGGCGATATTGTATTGCCGATGATTAAGCTTGAAACAAAGCGTGAGTTCTATGATTACCAGGCAAAATATGAAGATGATGATACAAAATATATTTGTCCTTGTGGTCTAGAAGAAGATGTGGAACGAAGTTTGGGTGAATTATCTTTACAAGCATGTAAATCTTTGGGTGTCAGTGGCTGGAGTCGAGTCGACTTAATGATAGATGATGCAAATCAGGCGTGGTTAATC
>CAYTIZ010000036.1:555-13676 GCA_964437885.1 uncultured Enterobacteriaceae bacterium | reverse complement strand
TCAATTTGCAAAACCGAATAGGTTCATTGAAGCCTTTGACATTTACCGCCTCAGGGACTGTAAACTGCAATCGATGGTCCGTTTTTACCTCTAACATCAACGCCTCAGAAACATCGATCGTCATTGATTCGGCATGACTACACAAACGCGAAGACAGATTCACGGTTTCACCAAGAGCTGAATAATCCAAATGTTCTTCGGAGCCAATATTACCTATCAAAACTGGTCCATAATGTAAGCCTATACCGATAGGCAACGAAATATTATTAGTGTCGCTAGTCTGTAGCCGACACATCTGCAAAATGGCCAGTGCACAATGACAGGCACGGATAGCAGCGTCATCATGTTCAAAGATAGCCATCAAACCATCTCCACCAAATTTGTCGATATAACCATCAAATTTATGCACAAGTTCGACTTGTTTACCGAGATGGTCACTGACCTGAGCAAACAATACCTCTAGATCCATGTTTTGACTCAGGTTGGTATAACCACGAATATCAGTAAACATGACACAGACATCATGTTGCTCCGGCATCGGCAATAAGCCAGTCAAAGCGTAGGCCTCAGCCATCCGTTGTGTCCGTGTCGAAATATAACGACTCAAATAATCCCGAATACTCTTAACCTCATTGAAATATTCCACTCTCTCAATATGAGCTCTCAATCGCGCACTCAATACAATGGGATTAACTGGTTTGACTATAAAATCAGTCGCGCCGGCAAGAAAAACCTCGTTTAGGCTGGACGCTTCATTTAAGGAAGTAACAATAATAATAGGCACAACTTTGAATCGAGGCATACTCCTCAATCGACGACAGAGATCGATACCATTAATTCCAGGCATATTAATGTCGATGAGAATCCCATCAAAATCTCGTTCTAGTGCCAAAAACAGACACTTTTCACCGCGTTCCGAGCTAACTACCTGGTAGCCCGCATTTTCCAACATCCTGGTTAGAACCGTACGTGTGGTGCTATCATCTTCAGCGATGAGAATACGTTTCATATCAGACATGATAAATCATTAACCCACAATCACACATCCCTGTTTATTATTATTAAATGTTCAGACTTAAACACAAAGTGAAATAGTAACGTGAACAGAAGAAATTCAAAAGCGAATTTATTTTAAATCTTCGCTAACTGCTCTCCAAATACCTTCGTTCTTCTGGAAACAGACTAATTAAAGTTGATTAAATATTACAAACCCACTTTTTCCATAACTTGTGATAGATGCGTTACCGTTTCAACATTCATATTGGAATTTATCTCTTTAGGCTTATTTGCCATCGGAATTAATGATTGTTTAAAACCATGTTTAACGGCTTCATTCAATCTTTCAATACCGTTCTGTACAGGTCGAATTTCACCTGACAAACCAATCTCCCCGAACATAATCATATCATTTGGTAAAGGTTTATTTTTAAAACTCGAAACAATCGCAAGTAATAAAGGTAAGTCCGCCGCTGTTTCTGAAATACGCATGCCACCAACAACATTGATAAAGACATCTTGATCGCTCATAGAGATACCGGCATGTCGATGCAATACTGCTAACAACATAGCTAATCGATTTTGTTCCAGACCAAGCGCAACACGTCTTGGATTTCCCAGGTGTGATTGATCAACCAGAGCCTGAACTTCGACCAACATAGGACGCGTGCCTTCTCTTGTTACCATAATGGCACTACCTGAGACATGATCATCATAGCGTGATAAAAAGATGGCTGAAGGATTAGATACTTGCCTCAAACCTTTATCGGTCATAGCAAAAATACCCAATTCATTGACCGCGCCGTATCGATTTTTAACTGCACGTACAACCCGATAGCGACTACTGCTATCACCTTCAAAATAAAGAACCGTATCAACCATATGCTCTAGTACTCTGGGGCCAGCCAAGGCGCCTTCTTTAGTAACATGCCCTACTAAAAACAAAGAGGTATTCGTTTGCTTGGCAAAGCGAACAAGTTGAGCAGCACATTCTCTTACCTGAGCAACAGAGCCGGGAGCAGATTGCAACATGTCGCTGTATACCGTTTGTATTGAATCTATAACAATAACTTTTGCTTGTTCCTTACTTGCAACTTTAATAATTCGTTCAAGATGATTCTCGGTTAATATCCGCAGTGAGTCCAAAGACAAGCCAAGGCGTTGACCACGCAAACCTACTTGTTGTGCAGATTCTTCACCTGTGACATATAAACTGGCAACGTTTGACGCGCTATCAAGACTGGACAGTGTTTGTAATAACAATGTTGATTTACCAATACCCGGATCACCTCCTATTAAGGTAACCGACCCCGTTACAAGACCTCCACCCATAACGCGATCCAGTTCAGCTAAGCCTGTTTTCTGTCTTGGTGTCTCACTGGCATCGACCGATCCCAATGAACAAACTTCAGCAGGTCCGGCAAGGTGTTCACGAAAGCGACTCGTATTAGCTGATGTTTTTTTCTCTATGACAGTTTCTTGAAGTGTATTCCATGCCATACAGTCTGGACATTGCCCCACCCATTTTGGAGTTTCAGCCCCACAATCGTTGCATTGAAATAAGATTTTAGTTCGCATGTTTTATAAAGGATTTGGAGTTTAGGGGAAATCTGGTTAAGCAGGTTGAACGATTAGCAGCAGGAGCATAGCAATAGCTATGGTTCAAGGTTAAGCGTTCAAGATGCAACGCCAGATTTTTCATAAAACCAAATAGGAAAATATTATTCTGAAACGAAAACATAACGTTTATGACAAATAATGTGTTCAAGAATAAATCTCCATCATGAAAACATCCGCCTTTATGAAACATGCGAACCATTAACCACGTTCAACAAACTCCAGACGCTTGTGAATACCGCACATTAATTCATAAGGGATGGTATCTGCATATAGAGCAATTTCTTCGATAGGTAATGATTCACCCCATAAAACAACTCTGTCGCCTATTTTGGCATTTGGTTGATTGCGTAAATCAACTGTCAACATATCCATTGAAGCCCGTCCGATTAATGAACAACGAACATCATTAACAATAATTGGTGTTCCTGTCTTGGCATGCCTGGGAAAACCATCGCCGTATCCGGCAGCAACAACACCTATTGGCATATCTTCTGGACAGCGCCATGTTGCACCATAACCAACAGGCTCATCTTTCAATAAATGTTGAATCGAAATTATTTCTGACTCCAGAGTCATTACTGATTTTAAACCCTGTGCACTAGCGCGGCCTTCTTTCATCGGAGAAACCCCATAAAGCATCAAGCCAGGTCGTATCCAGTCAACATGTGTTTCAGGAAAATTAATTATCGCTGCAGAATTCGCACTAGTTTTTTCATATTCCAATCCATCACAAATTTCATTAAAAAGTTCTAACTGTTGTTTTGTTAAAGGATTGTCTTTTTCATTCGCAGTTGCAAAGTGAGTCATTAATTTCGGAACCAGATTTACATTCGGACAGCTTGATAAGCGTTCTAATACTTCGCTTACTTTATCAACCGGAAATCCCAATCGATGCATACCTGTATCAATCTTTAGCCACACTTGAAGCGGTTTATCAAACTTTGCTTGTTCCAACATTTCCAGTTGTGATTCATTATGGATAACAACATCCAATTGAAGTTGAACAATGCGGGTGAGATCAACAGCTTTATGTGGACCTTCAAGTAAAACAATAGGATTCTTAATTGCCGCCACTCTTAACTGTTCGGCTTCTTCAAGACAAGCTACACCAAAGGCATCCGCATCACTGAGTGTTTCAGCTACTCTAACCAATCCATGACCATATGCATCGGCCTTAATAATGGCCATAATTTTTGAATCTGGAGCAAGCTCCCTTACGCGTTGAAAATTGTATTTTAGAGCCTGTTTATCAATGACTACCCTTGATGGTCGTGTCATTCAGAAAACCCAGTAGGAGGATGAATATAATCATCTGCAAGATTCTCAAATCGTGTGAATTGTCCAAGAAAAGACAATCTCACTTTTCCTATTGGACCATTTCGTTGTTTACCAATGATTATTTCCGCTGTACCTTTATAGTTACTATCTTCATCATAAACTTCATCACGATAAATAAAGATAATCACATCAGCATCTTGCTCTATAGCACCACTTTCCCGAAGGTCTGACATAACTGGTCGTTTATCAGTTCGTGATTCCAGACTTCGATTTAATTGAGATAATGCAATAACAGGAACTTTAAGTTCTTTCGCCATTGCCTTCAAGGAGCGTGAAATTTCAGAAATTTCTGTTGCACGATTTTCAGTAGTCCCGGCAACCTGCATCAATTGTAAATAATCAACAACAACAAGATCGAGCCCATGTTCACGCGAAATACGTCGACAACGCGCTCTCAACTCGGATGGCGTCAATGCCGGCGTATCATCAATAAACATTTTAGATTCTTGCAGAATACTGACTGCCGAAGTCAACCTTGGCCAATCCTCATCACCCAGTTTTCCGGTTCGAATTTTATGTTGGTCAATTCGACCTAATGAAGACATCATCCTCATGGCTAACTGTTCACCAGGCATTTCCATGCTAAAAATAGCGACACTTTGTTTTTCCTTGATTGCGGCATGTTCAGCAATATTAATAGCTAGGGCTGTTTTCCCCATAGATGGGCGACCGGCAATAATAATTAAATCAGAGCGTTGAAAACCCGCTGTTTTCATATCCAGATCATCATAACCAGTTGCAATACCCGTAATCGGGCTGTCCTTATGGAAAAGCTCATCTATTCTTTCCAAGGCACCTTTTAAATATTCCTTAATGACCTGGTAACTTTTCCTGCCATGATTTTCTCTTTCAGCAATCTCGAATACCGTTTGTTCGGCATATTCCAGAATTTGCTCGCTACTTCGTCCTTGTGGATTAAAAACGGTGTCGTTGATGTCAGACGTTGCGGAAATTAATTGTCTTAAAATAGAACGTTTACGAACAATATCAGCATAGGCACTGATATTACTTGCGCTGGGGGTATTTTCGGCAAGCTCGGCGAGTTTGCGCATTCCTCCGGCTTCATCAAGCAACTGGTGATTTTCCAGCCACTCAGCAACAGTAACGATATCGTAAGGTTCGCCTTCATCACTAAGCTGGCTGATTGCACGAAAGATAGTGCGATGATCTTTGCGGTAGAAATCTTCTTCACGAACTCGCTCGACTACCTTATCCCATGCTTCTTTATCGAGAAAGGCACCGCCTAATACAGCCTGTTCGGCCTCTATAGAATGTGGCGGTATTTTTAATGCTGCTGTTTCAGCATCATGTGAGAAGGGCGTTTGTACCGGTTCCTGCATCAAGTTCCCCTAGATCACACTCCTAAATAGGGAGTCGATCCAACTAAAACAGATAGCCTATTACAGGTTATCTTGAAGAATTAATATTAACGCTGTATCGGCTTTCGGAAAATCAGGAATCTTCTTCTTCCGCAACAACATTCACCTTAATTGTCGCAATTACATCAGCATGAAGTTGAACGGAAAGTTCAAGTTCGCCAAGACTACGAATCGGTCCTTCAGGTAATCTAATTTCATGTTTAGACAATTCAACACCTGATTCTGTCACAGCGGCAGCAATATCTGCCGTTCCAACTGAACCAAATAATTTGCCCTCTTCGCCTGCTTTGCGTGCGATGGAAACATTGACCTCATTCAGCTTTTCAGCGCGCGTTGTTGCTCTAGCCGCAGCTTCTTGTTGCTGTTTTTCGAGTTCAGCTCTACGAGCATCAAACTTGGCAATATTATCGGCTGTTGCAGAAACAGCTTTTCCGCCAGGAATAAGATAATTTCTACCAAAACCAGGCTTAACGTTGACTCGGTCACCAAGTAAACCAAGTTTATGCACTTTTTCAAGCAAGATAATTTCCATCAGACTACCTCAATTCATTACAGTTTTATAATAACAGATTCTTTACAAGCTCGTCTCACGATTCGTTTTCCGAGCCCCTTTTTTTCCTACGCCAATCAATATAAACGTCCGTCATACCCAAACAGGCAATAAGTAGCCCCATCTGCGGTATCAATACTAATAAACAATACATCGATACAATCCATGCTGTTGATAGCTTTAATTCATCAACATTTCGATGCACTGATGAGATACCCTGTATCAAATACATGAACATCAAAATAACCGTGATATCCTTGAGCATGCTTTGCCACGGCCCAGCAAGCGTGAAAACCAACAGCATAATAATTCCACTTACTGGCAATACTGCGGCTGGTAAACGCAGTGCATAAAATTCCTTTCGAAACGCTCCCGGATTAAATAAACGGGATTGCCACCATCTGGCACAAAATGTAGCCATGATAATATTCAACATCAACGCCGTTGCCATCATTGAGTTCATCATCGCAGCACCCGCTTTCAATACGTCCTGATATTGATCAATCCGCTCAGGCGGGATCGCTTTTTCAAGCATTAGATCAAACCACTGTTGCCACCACACGCTCACATCATCAATAGTGACGTAGGCTGCAACAATCAGCGAGACGACAAGCAAAGCAACCGTACAGATCAATATGCCTTGTCGTCCACTTAAACGTAGTGCCGTGGAAGCAAACCAGACGGGCAACCAAATTACCGATGCATAAGCGATGCTGAATTGCGCTGACAAATCTGCCAGCACACAAAAAACGTATAGCACCAATAAGCTTGCAAGTAATGTCTGCAATCCTATGGCTGCCCCTTTTCTCAGGGTTATTAAGCCAATTACTGAACCACTAATTAGATAAGCAAATGGCAACATCAACGTCGAGACTAGTGCGCTCAATGTTGTCGCTACAATGGCCTGAAATCTGCCACTCAGTATGTAGTTGCCAATAATCAATTTAATGTTTTACAGTAAAATCAGAACCACACAGCTTCTGACCCTTCTTAAGTTCACCTAAATAGATGAACACCTTCTATCTAAATCAGATTAATGCGCATCACAGTAAGGAATCAAAGCAAGATAGCGCGCACGCTTGATTGCAGTTGATAACTGACGTTGATAACGAGCATTCGTTCCTGAGATACGACTGGGAACAATTTTTCCTGATTCAGAGACATAATTCTTTAGTGTATTGATATCTTTATAGTCGATCTCTTTAACACCATCTGCAGTAAAACGACAAAATCTTTTACGTTTAAAATAACGAGCCATTTAATAATCCCCTCTTATTTTTCAGTTGCAGGAACATCAGATGATTCTTCATCCGCTGTATCCTGAGCAGGTTCTTCAGCAGCCTTACCAGCTTCTGATTTAGCTTCTTCAGTAACCTTAGCAGTTTCTGGTTTAGCTTCTTCAGTAGCCTTAGCAGTTTCTGGTTTAGCTTCTTCAGCAGCTTCTGGTTTAGCTTCTTCAGCAACCTTAGCTTCTGGCTTGGCTTCTTCAGCAACCTTAGCTTCTGGCTTGGCTTCTTCAGCAACTCTTGGCGCTGATTTAGTTTCTTCTTCCTTGATTTTTATCAATGGAGAATCTACCGTCACTGCTTCATCTTTTTTGACAACCAGATTACGAACAACAGCATCATTAAAGCGAAACGCTTCTGTAAGTTGTTTTAAAGAATCGGCATCACACTCAATGTTCATAAGAACATAATGTGCTTTATGGATTTTGTTTATTGGGTATGCCAGAAGTCGGCGACCCCAGTCTTCAAGACGATGGATAGTACCATTATTGCCGGTGACCATCTCTTTGTAACGGTCAATCATCGCCGGTACTTGTTCGCTCTGATCAGGATGAACCAGAAATATAATTTCATAATGTCGCATTGCAAATCCCCTAGGTTTAATGAGTCTCCTCGTATTTCAGAGTGAGACAAGGACAAAGTCGGCGAGATTCTAAAGGATTGGATTGATGTCCGCAATGCGTCTTATGACTAAAACAGGAAAAATCGCCTTGCGGGCATCTCCGAAAATGTACTTTTTCCGCGATAGCGGCATCAGCTCCGTGCTCGAATCCTCATGTATGCCTTATACACTGCGGTTCTGCGCGCGGTGCTTCCTTACTCTCGCAAAAAAATCACTATTTTCAGAGGCACCCTTACATACAAGCGGTTGAAAATCTGATTTTAGGTAAAAACTGCGTTACACAGCCCTTCTTTGGCGAATGACCTCATATAAAACAACGCCTGTAGCGACTGATACATTCAGGCTTTCTATCTGACCCAAAATAGGCAATGAGGCGACATAATCACATTCTTTCAGAATAGAATCCCGCATGCCTTTGCCTTCACCACCCATAATAATGGCAGTCGATACTTTCAGATCCAGATCATAAATAGACTGTTCAGCATCACCGGCGGTACCGACGACCCAGATTCCTGCCTCTTTTATCTTCTTTATCGCACGTACCAGATTCACCACAGAAATAACCGTCACATTTTCTACTGCGCCGCTGGCAACTTTTCTGACGGTTTCGTTAATACTGGCCGAACGATCTTTGGGAATAATGATCGCAGTGACACCTGCTGCATCAGCGGTACGAATACAAGCACCTAAATTATGCGGATCTTGTACTGAATCAAGAATTAAATATAAGGACTTCTTATCTTTGTTGCGTTCCAGGATATCATCAAGGTCATTATCGGTTTTTTTCTTCGCCGGTTTAATTTCAAGAATAACGCCCTGATGATTCTGATTCTTTGTCATCCTGCTCAAAGTAGAACGCGGCACAGTTTGAACTGAAAACCCTAAATCATTAACTACCTCTTGAAGTGAACGCACTGATTCAGAATTAATTGCTTCTTGTATCCAGACATTAAGAATTCTATCCGGTGACGTTTCTAACACCTGCTTAACGGCATGTAAGCCAAAAATTTGTTCAGTTCTTTTACTCATATAAATAAAACACCTAAAAAAATTAATAGTGATAGCAAGATGCAGTGCAAGGCGTCCCGCAGTGAGAACCTAAGACATATCGAAAGATAGGCGAAAGGTCGAACGAGGACACAACGCTGCAATGCGCTTGCTAGCGCTGTTAATTTTGTAAATCAAAATCAATTTTACGTTCATCAAGATCAACTCGTGTTAAGAGTACTTTCAATCTCTGACCTAATTTAAATACTTTACCACCGCGCTCGCCACGTAAACTATGTGTAATGGCATCATGATGATAATAATCCACCGGCAAGGTACTTATGTGAATTAAACCTTCGATATAAATGTCATCCAACACAACAAACAAACCAAATGAAGTTACCGAACTGACCATGCCTTCAAATATTTCGCCTACCTTGTCTTCCATATAAAAACATTTAAGACGTTGTATCGCATCACGCGAAGCTTCTTCTGCTCGGCGTTCTGTCATCGAACAATGCTCCGCTAATTCAAGCACGGCTTGTTGCGAATATTGAAATGTTTCTGAAGTATTTCCGGAAATAATATGTTCAATCGCCCGATGAACCATTAAGTCAGGGTAACGCCTGATAGGTGAAGTAAAATGTGCATAGGTAGGAAAGCCCAAACCAAAATGTCCTTCGTTTATCATGCTATACGCGGCTAGTGGCATACTACGAAGCAAAATAGTCTCCAACATTTGCGCATCATCACGTAGGCGCATCACTTTCATTAGCTTCGCATAATCCTTTGCCGTTGGTTCTTCTCCACCACCCAGAGACAAACCAATTTGAGATAATAATGAACGTACATTCTCAAGTTTTTCAATCTTAGGCGTTTCGTGAATACGATACATGCCATGAATTTTATGCTTTTGTAAAAACTCGCCGGCAGCAACATTGGCAGACAACATCATTTCCTCAATCAACCGATGTGCTTCATTTCTTTCTACCTGATGTATCGCTTCAATATGACCTTCATCATTGAATTCAAAACGTGATTCCATTGAAGAAAAATCAATCAAACCTGATTTCTTTCGCTCTGCATGTAAAAGTTGATACAGTTGAAATAAATCATCCAGATGCGTGACTAACTCACCACGTTTTTTTCTAACGTCCGAATCTTCATCAACAGCAATCAATTGCATCTCATCATAAGTCAGCCGTGCTGCCGATCGAATAATGCCTTTGAAAAAAGAGGAACGTTTAACTTTACCCATGGCATCAATATTTAATTCACAAACCAGACTGTAACGATCAACTTCAGGCTTTAGAGAACACAAACCGTTAGATAGTATTTCTGGCAACATAGGAATAACACGATCAGGAAAATAAACAGATGTGCCACGCAAGCGTGCTTCATCATCCAGCGCAGTTTGTTTTTTAACATAATGTGATACATCGGCAATCGCAATTAATAAACGCCAACCATTACCTTCTTTCTCGCAATAAACCGCATCATCAAAATCACGTGCATCTGCACCATCGATAGTGACTAAGGGAATATCACGAATATCTTTTCTATTAACAACATCATCTAACTCGATTTCATCCGTTAAACCTTTAACTTCCTTTTCAATAGCACCAGGCCATTCAAACGGTAATTCATAACTGCGAATCGCAATATCAACCGCCATACTTCCATCAAGACCATCACCGATAATATTCAGAACTTTAGCTATCGGCTGACGATGTTTTTCTGGTTGATGAATAATTTCTACGACGACATATTGTCCGTGTTTGGCATTATTTTTATCGTTAGGCGGAATTAAGAAATCCTGACTGAGTCGTTTGTTATCAGGAACAACATAGGAGATACCTTTATCTTTAAAATAACGCCCCACAAGTTGATGATTGGCTCGCTCTAATACTTCAACCAGAGAACCTTCTCGCTTGCCATTTTTATCAACATTAACCTGACGAACCAGAACACGATCACCATTTAAAATGGTTTTCATTTGTCGAGCTGACAAAAATAAATCCTTACCACCTTCATCTGGTACAACAAAACCATAACCATCGGCATGACCAATAACGCGGCCCTTAATCAAATCCATCTTTTCAATTAAGCCGTAACTACCACGACGATTTCGAATCAACTGGCCATCACGTTCCATCGCTTTTAAGCGTCGACCTAATGCACGGCGAATTTCAGGATCGCGGATCTTAAAAGCTTCTGCCAGTTGCTTACGCGCAAGCGGCCGCCCTGCTTCGCGCAAAATTCCCATAATGGCTTCGCGCTCAGGCAATTCGAATTTTCTTTTTGAGGATGCTTCCGATTTTGCTTTATTTTTTGTTTTCGCTTTTGTTTTCTTTGGCATTGTTATTCAATCGATTGACAATAATTTGGTGTCTGGTTACAGTCCGCAGTTCTTTAGTTCCTGCACTATAACACATGCCTAGGTGGCGGAATGAAGGGCACGACTGCATGGATGCAGTAGGTACGATTACAGGACGTAATCGGTAGAGTCGAGTCTGGAACAGAGACCGAGAACGAATCAGGAGACAGAGTCGAGGAACCCGAATGCCGTGATAGCCAAGATGGCGTAAACGGCGGGTAGACACATTAATATAAGATTAACCGCGTGTAGCGCGTCGAGTTTGAAAAGACTCAATGTATAATATGGTGCAACACAAAAAGTAATGCCCAGGTGGCGGAATGATGGGCAGGAGCCCGAATGCCGTGGCAGCCAGGAAAGCGTGAACGGCGGGTAGACACATTAATATAAGATTAACCGTGCGTAGCGCGTCGAGTTTGAAAAGACTCAATGTATAATATGGTGCAACACAAAAAGTAATGCCCAGGTGGCGGAATTGGTAGACGCGCTAGCTTCAGGTGCTAGTAGGAGTAATCCTGTGGAGGTTCAAGTCCTCTTCTGGGCACCATTCAAACATTTTAAGATTGTCATTTGGAAATAAATTATGACCAGACAACCAACTCATCCAGGTACAATATTGAAAGACGTAATTATTGAATTAAATGCTCAAGATATAAGTACCACACAATTTGCACGTGATCTGCACATCTCTCGTAATAAGCTATACAAAATTATCAACAAAGATAACCCAGTCACTCCAAATATTGCTATCCGCTTAGGAAAAGTATTAGGTAATGGTCC
The DNA here is from genome assembly GCA_964437885.1 of uncultured Enterobacteriaceae bacterium. Classification (GTDB taxonomy): domain Bacteria; phylum Pseudomonadota; class Gammaproteobacteria; order Eutrophobiales; family Eutrophobiaceae; genus UBA7359. The sequence goes on along the minus strand of CAYTIZ010000036.1, from coordinate 1,741 downwards.
GGGTATCTGGCTTTGTTTACAGCAAGCCCATGATTTATGGAATGCCGAAAATGAGTTAGGCGATGAACTTAAAGAAATGCCTGTTTATAAAGTCGCGTAAATAAAGTTTTATCTGACCCTACTTATTTGAAATACTCAAATTTCATTATGATACAGGAATAAATCTAGATATTTGAACAGCACCATCACCATAAAATAGATTATCGAATACGAAGCCCGCATTTTCATTTTTTAAATTGTTTGTTTGTTTTAACAATTTATCATTGACTGAACTCGCAAAAATATATTGCTCACTCATGATGATTGTTCTTCGATTTAATTCTTTAATTTTTTAATTTTTTCCGTATCAGCTATTGAGTAGCCACGCTCAACGTCAAGACCAGCACATATTAATATCCTTGATGTTAATGGAAATGTTAATTCAACACCTCCCATAGCCAAGCCTACACCATACGGTTTTATTTTATCGTAATCAGGATGATATAAAGCGATAGGATTATCTGACGTAACAAAAGTCATTTCGTCATTATCAATGATATATAAATGGTAATTATATTCGGACAAATGAAATAAACTTTCCGGAGATAAAGCAACTTCAAACATATGACTTAATATTTTCCAGTTAGATATATCGACTTTTATTGCCTCATCAATACTTTTTTCTTCAATTAGTTTTTTTATTTCTTCTGGTGGGTTATTTAATTGTCCATTTTGATACATGATTTTAAATGTATCTAATACTACACTTTGTAAACTCTTTTCAATATGAGTAGCAAACGAAGGCACACGATATCGCATCATACTGATAAATAATGAAAGCATTTCAATTTGAGATACATCGATACTATTGGTCTTTAATATAGATTGAACTAGTGCAGCTTGTTCAGATTCTAATCTTGACAGGCTGGCTTCTATAGTTATGTGATCAGGCTCTTCATCATTCAGGTCTATTGTATGGAAATCGCGAATACATCCAGTGTCATCAATTGCTGGGCTAAAATGATGTTGTTCGTCATATTTATTAATTTGCCAAATATGTGACTTCTTGCCTTTTTGTGGTTCGATTCTAAATCCTTCTAAATAAAATCGTGGTAAATAATGATGTTTTCTCGGTATAGACATATGCTAATAAATTATTTTCATAATATTAGTTGTTTCGCCAATTTAAAATCTGTTTTACCGCTAC
>CAYTIZ010000036.1:0-534 GCA_964437885.1 uncultured Enterobacteriaceae bacterium | reverse complement strand
TTTTACTTCAGATGGAATCATTAATGGATTTGCTTTTGCTTCGAGCATTGCTTTTTTGATATCTTCAAGTTGTATATCTTCTGCGATCATCAATATAATTTTTTCACCTTTTTTCTCATCAGGTATATTGATCGCGACTAATTCCAATTCAGGTTTATCCAAAGCAGTACGTACAGTTTCTTCTACTACGGTTAAACTGATCATTTCACCGCCGAGTTTAGCGAAACGCGAATAGCGATCGACTATCGTTAGGAATCCATGTTCATCGAGGTGACCTTTATCACCTGTTTTATACCAGCGTGTATCATTAATGATGGTAATCACATCATTTGTTTTTTCTTCATCATCCAGATAACCCAACATGACTTGTGAACCACCGATCAGTATCAATCCATCTTCACCTGTGGCTAACTCTTCTAATGATTCAGGGTCAACGATGCGAAAACTTGTACCGGGTAAAGGCATACCGACAGTGCCGAGTTTATTGCCTTGTTGTACTTGCCAGTAATTTACATCTAATGCATCTGGAATATT
>CAYTIZ010000035.1:13327-13697 GCA_964437885.1 uncultured Enterobacteriaceae bacterium | reverse complement strand
GCAGAAAAAGACAATTAAGAGAGGTGTCCTTTAGCTATTCTCCGTAATATCACAGACATTGCTTGACCTGACCCTAGAATCTCAGTAACTTCGCGCGTTTCGACGCAATTTATAAATAATCTGGTAAGAGAAGTGGTGGCTAAAAAGAAAGAAATATTACGCGGCGCAGAAATTTTCTGTCGGGCACTGAAAGACGAAGGCATCAAACATCTGTTTGGTTATCCTGGCGGCTCTGTTTTACATATTTATGATGAACTTTATAAGCAAGATGCTGTAGAGCATATTCTCGTGCGCCATGAACAAGGAGCAACACATGCTGCTGACGGTTATGCACGTGCAACCGGCAAACCGGGTGTCGTACTAGTCACCT
>CAYTIZ010000035.1:0-13317 GCA_964437885.1 uncultured Enterobacteriaceae bacterium | reverse complement strand
GGCCTGGTGCTACTAATGCCGTGACCGGTATTGCAACTGCTTATCTCGATTCAATCCCACTAGTCGTTTTTACCGGACAGGTACCCAGAGCCATGATCGGTAATGATGCTTTTCAGGAAGTTGATTCCATTGGCATCACTCGCCCTTGTGTAAAGCATAATTTTCTGGTTAAAGATGTTAAAGATTTGGCTATGACCATAAAAAAGGCATTCTATATTGCTACTAGCGGTCGTCCGGGCCCTGTAGTTGTTGATATCCCTAAAGATGTCACGGCAGATTCATGTGAGTATGAATACCCGAAATCAGTCGATATGCCTTCTTATAAACCTGTTGTTAAAGGGCACCCTGGTCAGATCAAAAAGGCAGCCGCGTTAATTTTGTCAGCCAAGAAGCCAATGATTTATTCTGGCGGCGGCGTTATTCTGGGCGAATCCAGTAAAGAGTTAACCCAATTTACTAAATTATTAGGCTACCCAATTACGAATACCTTGATGGGACTCGGTGCTTATCCAGCAACTAACAAACAGTTTATTGGTATGTTGGGTATGCATGGTACCTATGAAGCGAATATGGCGATGCATCAGTGTGATGTATTAATCGCGATTGGCGCACGTTTTGATGATCGCGTTACTGGCGATCTGGAACAGTTTTGTCCGTACGCAAAGATTATTCATATTGATGTTGACCCTTCATCAATATCCAAGAATGTTCCGGTTGATATTCCTATTGTTGGTGATGTTAAACATGTGCTTAAAGATTTATTAGCGATATTAAAAAGTGATAAGGCTAAAAAACCTGATGCAAAAGCACTTAAATTATGGTGGAAGCAAATTGATGAATGGCGAGCAATCGATTGCTTGAAATTCGATCGCACCACTGATGTCATTAAGCCGCAGTATGTTGTTGAAAAGTTATGGGAGCTGACAAAGGGTGATGCTTATGTGACTTCAGATGTAGGGCAACATCAGATGTGGGCTGCGCAATTTTATAAATTTGATAAACCACGTCGCTGGATTAACTCTGGTGGCCTGGGCACGATGGGTTTTGGTGTCCCTGCAGCGATGGGTGTTAAATTAGCATTCCCGGATGAGACCGTGGCTTGTATTTCCGGTGAAGCAAGTCTGGTTATGTGTATTCAGGAACTATCGACTTGTTTGCAATACAACACAGGCATAAAAATCCTGAGCTTGAATAATCGATACATGGGTATGGTGCGTCAATGGCAGGAGTTTTTTTATTCCAGTCGTTATTCACATTCCTATATGGAAGCCCTGCCTGACTTTGTGAAAATGGCAGAGAGCTATGGTCATGTCGGCATGCGTATCGAAAAAACCAGCGATGTTGAAGGCGCTATAAAAGAAGCCTTGGCACTGAAAGATCGAACTGTTTTGATGGATTTTGTTACTGACCAGACGGAGAATGTCTATCCGATGATTGGTTCTGGAAAAGGGCATCATGAAATGCATTTATCTACAGATACAGATAGGGATCTTTCCTAATCATGCGTCATATACTTTCATTATTGATGGATAACGAAGCTGGGGCTTTGTCACGAGTCGCGGGTTTATTTTCTGCTCGTGCATTTAATATTGAATCATTAACCGTTGCGCCGACGGAAGATCCCGGTATTTCCCGAATGACTGTGGTCACCAATGGTTCCGATGCCATTGTTGAACAGATTATGAAGCAATTGAATAAGTTGGTTGATGTGGTCAAAGTGGTCGATTTAAATGAATCTCGACACATCGAACGTGAGTTGATGTTGATTAAAGTGGCGGCGAAAAAAGCAGATCGTGATGAAGTAAAGCGTCTGGTGGAAATTTTTCGTGGTCGAATAATTGATGTTACTGAAAACGCTTATACTATCGAAATGACAGGCACTGGCGAAAAGCTGGATGCTTTTATTGAAGCAATGGACGACAGCTTGATTCTTGAAGTTGTACGTTCTGGTGTTTCCGGTATTTCCCGTGGCGACAAAGCCATTTATTCCTAATCATTATTAATTAAACATTTTTACGAGAGCGAGTTATGAAAATTTATTACGACAAAGACGCAGACCTATCTTTAATTCAAGGGAAACAAGTTGCCATTATTGGCTATGGTTCCCAAGGACATGCACATGCGAATAACCTGAAAGATTCTGGCGTTAAAGTCTGTGTTGGTTTGCGTGAAGGCTCATCTTCTGCTGTTAAAGCAAAGTCAGCAGGCTTGGATGTAAAATCTATTGCTGATGCGGTTGCAAGTTCTGATGTCGTCATGATACTTGCTCCTGATGAGCATCAAGCAGAGCTTTATAAAAACGAGATTGAACCTAATATAAAGAAAGGTGCGACACTGGCATTTGCGCATGGTTTCAATATTCATTTTCAACAGATCATGCCTCGTGAAGATCTTGATGTGATTATGATTGCTCCAAAAGGACCAGGTCATCTGGTTCGAGCAACCTATACTGGCGGTGGCGGTGTTCCTTCTTTGATCGCAATGTTTCAGGATGCTTCTGGTCAGGCAAAAGAGATTTCATTGTCTTATGCTTCAGCTAATGGTGGTGGACGTGCTGGCATAATTGAAACTACATTCAAAGAAGAAACTGAAACCGATTTGTTTGGCGAGCAAGCTGTACTTTGTGGTGGTATTACTGCTCTTATTCAAGCTGGTTTTGAAACTTTGGTTGAAGCAGGTTATGCACCGGAAATGGCTTACTTCGAATGTTTGCATGAAACTAAATTGATTGTTGATCTGATTTACGAAGGCGGCATAGCCAACATGCGTTATTCGATCTCGAATACGGCTGAATATGGTGATTTTACCCGAGGACCGAGAGTCATTACGGATGAAACCAAACGTGAAATGAAAAAGATTTTGACCGAGATTCAAACAGGCGAATTTGCTAAAGAATTCATTCTGGAAAACCAGAGTGGTGCTGCAACGCTCAAGGCTAAACGAAGAATCAGCCGTGAACATGGTATTGAAGTTGTTGGTGAAAAACTGCGTTCAATGATGCCATGGATTAAGGCAAATCAACTAGTCGATCAAGAAAAAAATTAATAGCGTAAAAGATTAAAAGTGAAACGTGAAAAGTAATTGAAAATCGGATAGTTATACATCTCACTTTGTACTCTTCACTCTTCACATTATCAAGTTATGCCAAGTAATCGGTATCCATTAATTGCTCGTGAAGCCTGGCCATTCCTGTTTGTTTTACTTGGTTTGACTGTGCTTGCGCAATTTCTTTTTGGTTTAATTGCATTTCTGGTTTTATTTATTGTTATTGTTATCTTTGTTTACCTGTTTCGTGATCCAAGTCGTGACATCCCTTCAGAACCTTTAGCCGTAGTCAGTCCTGTCCACGGTATCGTTACATTAATCGAGGAAGCTGATGAAATCCGTTTGCACTCCAGGGCGATGCGTATCCAGATTACAATGCGTCTGCATGATATTTATTCATTACGTAGCCCGATTGAAGGCAAAATTATGGAGCAATGGTGTTCTAATCCTGACGAAAATGAATCACGTCGGCATTTTGATTTTTATATAAAGTCAGATGAAGGTGATAATGTCGTGACGGCTATCCGCTTAAGAGACATTATTCGAAAATTTCATGTGTACATGCATTCAGGTGAACGAGTAGGACAAGGTCAACGTTGTGGTTATCTCTACTTTGGTGGTCTTGTTGATGTCTTTTTGCCGATTGAATCCAAAGTACAAGTAGAAGTTGGGCAATATGTGAGTTCAGGCAGTACAGTATTAGCACATTTGATTCATTCTGAAGCTGCTAGCGTAATTCAAAACAAAGATAGCTAAAGTCGACTCACCTTTTAGTTTTCATTTCTTTAAGTAAAACACTTTCAAAGGTAAACTCCACAGGGTGTTTACTTTTTCTAACCAAATCGTAAAGGATTAAAGCGTGGCTAATCGCAGGCGTGGGATTTATTTGTTGCCGAACCTATTTACAACGGGAGCGTTGTTTGCGGGTTTTTATTCAATCATCGCTTCGATTAATCAGCAGTTTGAAGCGGCTGCAATTGCGATTTTTGTTGCTATGGTACTGGATGGAATGGATGGTCGCATTGCACGAATGACTAATACGCAAAGTGATTTTGGTATGCAATATGATAGCTTGTCCGACATGGTCTCGTTTGGTTTGGCGCCCGCATTGGTAATGTATCAATGGGCATTATTTGGTATGGGAAAATTAGGTTGGTTAGCCGCCTTTGTTTACACAGCTTCTGCTGCATTGAGACTGTCCCGCTTTAATACTCAGGCGGCAAGTCTGGATAAACGCTATTTTCAGGGATTACCCAGTCCGGCTGCGGCTGCGGTTCTGGCAGGAATGATCTGGTGTGGAAGTGTTTATGATTTGATAGATGATACAACTTCTTTAGTTTTTTGCCTTCCGGTGACGGTTATAGTTGGCATATTGATGGTCAGTAATATTCGTTATCATAGTTTCAAACAATTTGATCTTAAGGGGCGCGTGCCTTTCATGGCTGTTCTAATTATTGTTCCGGTATTTGTTTTGATCGCTATGGAACCACCATTGGTATTATTTTCTTTGGCTGCATGCTACGTTATTTCTGGTCCAATTTTGACTTTGTTCATTTTGCGCAAACATAGAGAAGCCAGAAAAACCACAGAACCGCCAAATACTTGAATTTTATTTCAAAAACGCTATATTCCTGTTTATGGTTTCAAGAAACACATTATTCTATTCTATTTATGCTGACTTTCAGTTAGTTCAGTCAGTATTGTCTCGCCTGCTATTTCTACTGCCCTAAGGGGCTAATAATCGTTTTACACACAAGTTTTTGGAATTGCGTTTCTTTTAAAAACGTAAGTTTCTTATTTGTATTGCTTAGGCTGCCAACATAGACTGAGCGCAAGTATCGGAGTAGAGAAAATGCAGGATAAATTAATCATATTTGACACAACTTTGCGTGATGGTGAGCAAAGTCCGGGCGCCTCAATGACGAAGGATGAAAAGCTTCGTATTGCCAAGGCTTTGGAGAAAATGCGTGTCGACATTATAGAGGCGGGTTTCCCTATCGCCAGTCAGGGTGATTTTGAATCAGTCAAAGCAGTTGCCGAGATGGTCACTGAAAGTACGGTTTGTGGCTTAGCGCGCGCGCTTGATAAAGATATTGACCGAGCCGCCGAAGCGTTAAAGCCGGCAAAGTCATCACGTATCCATACTTTTCTTGCAACCTCACCAATACACATGCGTGAAAAATTACGTATGGAGCCAGATCAAGTTGTTGAGCATGCAATTAAAGCGGTTAAACGCGCAAGAAATTATACGGATAATGTTGAGTTCTCCCCAGAAGATGCTGGGCGTTCCGAATTTGAATTTTTATGCCGGGTAATTGAAGCGACTATTGATGCAGGCGCAACAACAATTAACATTCCGGATACGGTGGGTTATAACTTGCCTCAGTTTTTTGGAGAATTGATCGCTAATTTGATCGAAAATATTCCAAATTCTGACAAGGCCATATTTTCAGTGCATTGTCATAATGATCTTGGTTTAGCTGTAGGTAATTCCTTGTCAGGAGTATTGAATGGAGCGCGACAGGTTGAGTGTACTATTAATGGTCTAGGTGAAGGAGCGGGTAACGCAGCACTTGAATAAGTGGTTATGACAGTTCGTACGCGTAGAGATCTTTTTACTTGTGATACTGAACTTGATACAACCCAGATTGTGAATTGTTCACGATTAGTTTCAACGATTACCGGTTTTCCAGTGCAACCGAATAAAGCTATTGTTGGCGCGAATGCATTTGCTCATGAATCAGGTATTCATCAGGATGGCGTATTAAAAAGCCGCGAGACTTACGAAATCATGCGTGCAGAAGATGTGGGCTGGAATGCCAATCGTATGGTTCTGGGAAAACATTCTGGTCGTAATGCGTTTCGTGCACGTTTGGAAGAATTGGGTATTAGCTTTGAAAAAGAAGAAGATTTAAATGCCGCATTCACTCGTTTTAAAGAAATCGCTGATAAGAAACATGAGATCTTTGATGATGATCTACAGGCATTGGTCAGTGATGCGATTCAGGATAGTGCGGACGAACGGATAAAACTGGTGTCACTCAAGGCAAGCATAGAAACAGGTGAAACGCCAAAAGCAGAGATAACGCTTTCTATTGATGGTGAAGAGAAGCGTGCTAATGCCGAAGGTGGTGGTCCTGTTGATGCAACATTCAAGGCAATTGAAAGCCTGGTGAATAGTGGTTGTGATTTGCAATTATATTCAGTCAATAACATTACCAATGGCACAGACTCGCAAGGTGAAGTGACAGTACGTATGGACAAGGCGGGTAGAATTGTTAATGGTTTGGGATCAGACACAGATATTGTTGTCGCCTCTGCCAAGGCCTACATCAGTGCATTGAATAAAGTCATGGAGCCTGCTGAACGAGCACACCCACAACTATGAACCTAAATCCTTAATGAAACATACGGCTTAGATATGCAAGCGTACCAGCAACAGTATCTAAAGGAGATGGGTGTTGAACTCTGGATTGATCGACATTCAGAAGTAGTAAAGCTTGCTGAGGATATTAATGTTAGTAATAGTTCCGAAGCAGACTCTCCTGAGCGGGTACAACAACCCGTTCAGGATCTCCCTGAAAAATTTGTCACTTTAAATAAAGAAGTATCCGTTTGCGAAAAATGTGAATTACATAAAGCACGAACGCAAACAGTCTTCGGTGTAGGTAATGCAGATGCTGATTGGTTGATCATTGGTGAAGCACCGGGCGCAGATGAAGATCGACAAGGTGAGCCTTTTGTTGGTCGAGCCGGACAATTATTAAATTCAATGTTACTTGCGATGGGTTTGCAAAGAGAGCAAGTTTTTATTGCGAATATATTAAAATGTCGACCACCTAATAACCGCGATCCGAAACCGGAAGAAGTGATTGCTTGCGAAGTTTATCTAAGACAACAGATAGCTTTAATCAAACCAAAAATTATTTTGGCTGTTGGACGTATCGCAGCACAAAATCTTTTGAAAGTAGATACGCCGATTGGCAAAATGCGGGGTAATCGTTATCAATACCCTGATAGCGAATTGCCAGTGGTCGTGACTTATCATCCAGCGTATCTACTGCGTTCGCCACGTGAGAAACGGAAAGTGTGGGAAGATCTAAAAATTGCCATGCAAACATATAGAGGGCTCTAGAGAAGATAAAGTCATGAGTGCTGTAATCAAACAAGCTGATTTATATATCAGACCGATGTCAGAAGAAGATGTTGGCTTCGTTATGGATATTGAAAAAAGTGCCTATGAGTTTCCATGGAGCGAAACTATCTTTCAGGATTGTTTGCATGTCGGCTATTGTTGTTGGCTACTTGAGCGTAATGGGGTCATAGTTGCTCATGCGGTGATGTCAGTTGCTGCGGGTGAATCGCATATTTTAAATCTGTGTGTTCACCCTGATTATCAGTCTATGGGTTTAGGCCGAAGCTTATTAACACACATGTTAGAGTTAGCTGTGGAACACAATGTGACGATGAGCTTTCTTGAAGTCAGGCCAACCAATTTTTCTGCTATAAAACTTTATCTTGATATGGGCTTCGATGAAATTGGACTACGTCGTAATTATTATCCGTTAAGAATGGGACGCGAAGATGCGTTAATTTTTGCCAAGGTTATTTTTAAAGATGAGTAACGTGCACCTCCGAAAATGTCTTTTTTTCGCGATAGCCGCGTCAGCTCCGTGCTCGAACCCTCATGTATATTTATACATTCCGGTTCTGTGCGCGGTGCTTCCTTGCTCTCACAAAAACAATCCTATTTTCAAAGATACCCTAAATGGATATTCTAAATGACTGAGAATTTATCCGACTTCCCAACATTGGAAGCGTTTGTCGGCAACACGCCATTAGTAAGATTGCAACGTTTACCGGGTGACACGAGCAATGTCATTCTTGCCAAGCTTGAAGGGAACAATCCAGCCGGTTCAGTGAAAGATAGACCGGCATTGAGCATGATCAAACATGCTGAAGATCGTGGCGAAATAAAGCCCGGTGATACTTTGATAGAAGCAACTAGCGGTAATACGGGTATTGCATTGGCTATGGCTGCGGCAATACGTGGTTACAAAATGATATTAATCATGCCAGAGAGCATGAGTGTTGAACGTCGTGCCGTAATGAAAGCCTTTGGTGCTGAAATCATTTTAAGTTCTGCCGAAGGTAGTATGGAAGAAGCAATTGATGTATCTCGAGAAATGGAGGCAAGGGGAGAAGGTAAAATACTGGATCAGTTTGGCAATCCAGATAATCCGCGTGCGCATTATGAAGGCACCGGCCCGGAAATTTGGCGTGATACAAATGGCAAGATTACACACTTTGTCAGCGCTATGGGGACAACCGGAACTATTATGGGAACGTCACGTTACTTAAAAGAACAAAATCCGGAAATACAAATTGTTGGTGTACAACCAATCGAAGGTGCAAAAATACCGGGTATACGCCGTTGGCCAGAAGCTTATATGCCAAAGATATACGAACCCGTGCGCGTTGATCGTATTATGGATATGGATCAGGAACGTGCTGAAAAAACGACACTGGCACTCGGCGCGAAAGAAGGTATCTTTGCCGGAATCTCATCCGGTGGCGCTATGGCAGCAGCACTACAACTTTCGAAAGAAGTTGAGAATGCGGTTATTGTAACGATAGTGTGTGATCGTGGTGATCGTTATTTATCGACGAATGTTTTCCCAGGATAAATACTTATGTTTTACGACTTATATAAAATATAATCAACGAATATGGAAGCTAAAATTTCAACCATTGAACAGATTCAAAACCTGATTAATCTCACATCAGTATCAACTACTGAAGCTATTGGGATTTCTGTGCTTGCAAGTTTGATTAGTGTCACTGTAATTGGTGTTATTAATTTTTTATATAGGAAAGGTCTTTATGAGTATATTCAGAATGCTATCAAGGAAACACAATTAAATATTGAAGGACAGTGGTTTGCTGAAGGAGATAAAATTCCTGATGGTGGAGGCAAGGAATATTCGTTTAGAGATCACACAAAATTAAAACAAAAGGGAAGAATAATTACTGGGAGATCTTTTTATACAACTTTTAGAAAGGATGGGAAAGAAGAGATCAAGAAGTTTAAGATCGATGGCTTTATAAAAAATGATATCGTAGTTGGTACGTATGAGAACATAGATTCTGATAGCACGGGTGTTGGTAGTTTTACACTAATTGTAAAAAGTGATGGTAAACAGCTAGATGGGGTATATCAAATATATAATGTATTTGAAAGAGAAATAACTGAATGGCGCTATACATTAAACAAAAAATCAAAGTAAATCTCCAAGTAAAAACTGTATTGAAATATTCAATCTTTAGTCAATGTTTTATTAGAATTAAATAAATATCGTTTATATTTAAAAATGAACATACTTGTATTTGATATCGAAACCGTACCGGACATTGAGTCGGGTAAAAAGTTGTATAACCTGGATGGTTTAAAGGCGGAAGATGCCGCGGAATTGATGTTTAGTCATCGTCGCCAGGAAACCGATGGTAAATCTGACTTTTTACGGCATTATCTGCATAAGATTGTCGCCATATCAGTGGTATTAAAAACTAACGACAAATTAAGTGTCTGGTCATTAGGTGACGTTGATTCCGATGAGAAAGAAATCATTCAACGGTTTTTTGAAGGGTTAGAACGTTATACGCCTACGATAGTGTCATGGAATGGCAGTGGCTTTGATTTACCGGTATTACATTATCGTTCTCTTTTACATAGTGTCGTCGCACAGCGTTATTGGGAAAACGGTGATGATGATAAAAGCTTCAAATGGAATAATTATTTATCACGTTTTCATAGTCGTCATACTGACTTAATGGATGTGCTGGCGGGTTATATGCCCGGCACAAAAGCACCACTGGATCAGATTGCAACTTTACTTGGGTTCCCTGGCAAGATGGGCATGAGTGGCGACAAGGTTTGGGAGACGTATGCTGCGGGTGATATAGAAGCCATACGCAATTATTGTGAGACTGATGTATTAAATACTTATCTGGTCTATTTACGCTATGAATTAATACGTGGACGATTAACCGAAAAAGCGTATGAAGATGAATGTAATCAAGTTCGCGATATGTTGAACGATGAAAACAAACCGCATCTAAAAGAATTCCTCGAAGCATGGCAGGCTTCATAAGCAGAATATTAAAGATATTTACTGTACATGAATGATCAAGCTACAGAGAACACAGAGGAACAACTGTTTTCTCGCTCTGTGACCTCTGTAGCATTCTTTGATATTGCTTACGTTTTTAAGAATTAATCCTTTAAAATAACTATTTTTATCTATGGGCAGACGCCGTCGTAATAAAATCCCGCAAGGGCTTTTCAAAGCAGAAATTGAATCCTTATCACACGAAGGTAGAGGCGTTGCCCATATCGATGGTAAAACCATCTTTATTGATAATGCACTTCCGGGTGAAGAGATTGAATTTAATTATGTTAGTACACGCGCGAAGTTTTCTGAAGGTGTGACAGAGAATGTTATCACAGCAAGCGAACAACGCATAGTTCCCGGTTGTGAATACTTTGGTTATTGTGGTGGTTGTAGCTTGCAACATATGAGTGCTGAAGCGCAGCTTGAACACAAACAAAGTGTTTTATTAGAACAATTCACGCATCTTGGTAATGTAAAACCTAAAACTGTATTGTCGCCATTAACAGGCCCCTTATTTGGTTATCGCCATAAAGCACGTTTAGGTGTGAAGTACGTTATAAAAAAGGAAAGAGTCTTAGTTGGTTTTCGCGAAAAACGCAGTCCCTTTATCGCCGATATAAAACATTGCGAAGTACTACATCCAGATATTGGATACAAGATATCTAATCTACAGGAGCTGATTGAAAACCTGTCGATTAAAGATCAAATTCCACAAATAGAAGTTGCAGTCAGTGATAATGGTATTGCTTTAGTTATGAGACATCTTGCAGAGTTTACTGCTGACGATATCAGCCAATTAAAATCCTTCGAACAAAAGCATAATTTCAAGTTTTATTTACAACCTGGTGGTTATGACAGTGTGCATCGTCTGGATGAAACTGATAAGTCGGAATTGTTTAACAATCTGGATGAGCATGATATTAATATTTATTTTCAGCCAACTGACTTTACCCAGATCAATGTTGATATTAATAAACAAATGATTAATCTGGCGATGGAATTACTCGAAGTTAATGAAGATGACAATATCTTGGATTTATTCTGTGGTGTAGGTAATTTTACTTTGCCAATCGCGCGTAAAGTGAAGTCGATTACTGGTGCCGAAGGTGATGCAGGTTTGGTTGAACGCGCAAAACATAACGCTGATAAAAATAATATAAATAATGCTGAATTTTATGTGGCGGATCTTGCTGATTTTGACAAAGATTATGACTTCATGAAAAAGTCCTATGATAAGATTTTGTTAGATCCCGCGCGTACTGGCGCAAAAGAGATTGTCTCGGCAATCAATATGAAAAATGTAAAGCGTATTGTCTATGTGTCATGTAATCCTGCCACATTAGCGCGCGATGCCGGAATTTTGGTTAATGAGAAAAAATTTAAATTGAAGAAGGCAGGCGTAATGGATATGTTTCCGCATACTGCGCATGTTGAATCGATAGCTTTATTTACAAAATAATGAATCGAAAACATTTAGTTAATTTATTATTTTTACTCTGTCTTTTATCTTTTATTAATGGTTGCGCCGAAACAGATCGAAACAGCATTGCCTTTGGTTTAAATGTCGCACCTGTTACGCTTGATCCGCGTTTTTCTACTGATGCTATTTCCTATCGAATTACTCGGTTACTTTATAAAAGCTTGATTGATTTCGACGATCAATTTCAAGTGATTCCCGATCTGGCAACTTGGGAAAAAATTAATTTAGATCATTATCGTTTTACTCTGGGTGACGAAGGCCGAGAGTTTCATGATGGCTCGCGATTAACAGCGAATGATGTAAAGGCAACCTATGAGTCAGTCTTAGATGAAGCGAATGCTTCTCCGCATAGAAGTTCGGTTCAAATGATTGAACAAATTATAGTTATTGATGAAAACACAATTGATTTTAAATTATCACAGCCCGATCCTCTATTTCCCGGTCGATTAGTAATAGGTATTCTTCCTGAGAAATTAATTTTAGAAAAACATAACTTCAATCGTGAGCCTGTCGGCAGTGGACCGATGCGAATTTTAGAGTGGCAGGATGATTCGCGATTAAAGTTAATGCGACTGCGTGACAAACAAGTAATAGAGTTTGTTGCTTTAAAAGATCCTACCGTCAGGGTGCTTAAATTATTAAGGGGTGAGATTGATTTAGTCCAGGGTGACCTACCGCCTGAAATAGTTAAGTGGTTGGCGGAAAGTGATCCGATTGAAGTAAAAAGAAAGCAGGGCAGTACCTTTAGTTATATTGGGTTTAATTTAGAAGACCCAATTACGGGAAATGATTTAATCCGTAGAGCGATAGCCCATGCAATTGATCGCGACGCCATAATTAAATATGTTATGGCAGACTCGGCACGAAAAGCGGGGACATTATTGCCTGCCGACCATTGGGCAGTAAATACTGACTTAAGCGGTTATGATTATGACCCAGTTAAGGCAAAGGCTTTATTGAAACGAGCAGGTTACGGCCTGGATGTGCCACTGCAATTAACATATAAAACATCTAATAACCCCTTTCGTTTGCGTCTTGCGACTATTATTCAGGGTCAATTAAAATCCGTAGGAATAGAAGTAGATATTCGTAGTTATGATTGGGGTACGTTTTATGGTGATATTAAAAATGGCCGTTTTCAAATGTACAGCCTGTCTTGGGTAGGCTTGAAAATGCCGGATATATTTCGTTACATATTTCATAGTAGCGCGATACCGCCAAATGGTGCTAATCGAGGTCGATTTAAAAATGCTAATGTCGATTCGATTATTGAGCTTGCCGAAGCAGAACCATCATTAGCAAAACAGGCCGAATATTACCGTAAGTTACAGAAAATTTTATTTGATGCTTTGCCCACTATTCCATTATGGTATGAAGATAATATCTTGGCGATACGAAAAGAGATAAAGGGTTATGAGTTAAGCACGGATGGAAATTTTGATTCGTTAATGCACACAATAAAACAAAACTAATTTATGCAAATTCACATATCAATTACAGAACAAACTTTAACGTTGTTTGATGACGATAAACAACTTAAGCAATATTCTATCTCTACCGCCAAGAATGGCTCCGGTGAGAAGATGCATAGCGAATGCACACCCTGTGGCAGACATATTA
>CAYTIZ010000034.1:0-13787 GCA_964437885.1 uncultured Enterobacteriaceae bacterium | reverse complement strand
ACATTAAAAGGAGCAGGTTACGATGTAATTGAAGCTGTGGATGGAGTGGATGCTCTGGGAAAAGCAAAAGGCGCGAATCCAGATGCCGTACTTACCGATGTAAATATGCCCAATATGGACGGCATTACTTTAATTCAGGAATTACGTAAATTACCCAACTATAAACATACGCCGATGTTGATGTTAACAACAGAATCATCCGGCGATATGAAGACGAAAGGTAAAGCTGCGGGCGCAACTGGATGGTTGGTTAAACCGTTTAATCCGGATCAATTGCTTGCAACAATCAAAAAAGTAATCTCCTGATAATTCAAGAACAAACTTCAGGCAAGGATTAATAAATATAATGGAATTAAAGAAGGAATAAAAAAATGACGATTGATCTATCTCAATTTCATGGTGTTTTCTTCGAAGAGAGTTTCGAGGGCTTGGAAATTATGGAATCCGAGTTGCTCAATCTGGAATTAGACAGCCCGGATATTGATTCAATTAATAAAATATTTCGTGCTGCGCATTCTATTAAAGGTGGAGGTGGCAGTTTTGGTTTCACAGAAATTACCACGTTTACTCATGTTTTAGAAACTCTACTCGATGAGATCCGTTCAGGCAAACGTAATATCACTAAGGATGAATTAACGCTATTACTAGGTTCTGTTGATTGCATACGCGATTTGATGTTGAACGCGAGAGATGATGCTGAGATTGATCGCGATCAAATTAAGTCTGTTCATGATGATCTTGAACGTGCATTAGGTAACGAACCCACATCAGAAGATAACAGTAATAATGATGATGATACTATTTCTGATCAAGGTAATAATTCAGTATCTGAATGGCATATCGGTTTTATTCCTGATCATAATATCTTCCAGACAGGCAATGATCCTATGCGTATGTTTCGTGAGCTGGAAGAGTTTGGTGAGTTAGTAACAGAAGTCAATTTTTCAAAACTTCCACCCTTTGATGAATATGATATGGAAGAATGTTATTTGTCATGGGATCTGGTTTTAAAGACGGACGTAGGGAAAGAACAGATACAAGAAGTATTTGCATGGGTTGAGGATGATTGTGAACTAAACATTGAACAACATAAGCAACCAATATTGAATAAGGAAGAAACGAACGAGTTGCCGAAGAATGAAGCTGAAGAAGTCGCAAATGGCCAACCACAAGCAGTGCCAGAGGTCGAAGATAGACGAGCTGGCGATCGCCGAAAACCACAAGACAGGCGCGCAACCGATCGACGTAGTAGTACTGAATCAACTTCAATTAGAGTAAATATCGACAAAATTGACACTCTTATCAATATGGTGGGAGAACTGGTTATTACTCAATCTATGCTCAACCAGTTTAGTGAAAATTTTGATATTAAAGATATTGAAAAATTAAGTGAGGGCCTAAAGCAACTCGAAAGAAACACCCGTGAAATTCAGGAAAATGTCATGCAGATACGCATGCTGCCGATCAGTTTTTCTTTTAATCGTTTTCCGCGATTGGTACATGATTTAAGTAGTAAATTGAATAAAAAAATAGAACTGAAGTTAAAAGGTGAAACAACCGAACTTGATAAAACCGTCATGGAAAAGATTGGTGACCCTCTTGTTCATCTGGTAAGAAACTCTATCGATCATGGTATTGAGATGCCCGAAGATCGTCTTGCTGCGGGCAAACCTGAAACTGGTGTAATTGAACTCAATGCTTTTCATGAAGGCGGTAATATCGTTATTGAGATCACAGACGATGGTAAAGGGCTGAATAAAGAACGAATTCTACAAAAGGCAATAGAGCGTGGATTGGTCAGAGAAGGCGAATCATTATCAGATAGTATGATAAATGATTTGATATTCCGCCCTGGTTTCTCAACTGCAGAAGTAGTCAGTGATGTCTCAGGTCGTGGTGTTGGCATGGATGTCGTTAGACGCAACATTCATGACCTTGGTGGTGTGGTCGAACTGGAATCAACAGAAGGTGTTGGTTCTACATTCCGTATACGCTTACCACTTACTCTGGCAATTGTTGATGGACAGCTTGTACGTGTTGGCAATCAGACATACATCATACCGTTAATGTCTATCATGAAATCGCTGCAAATTTCCAGTAATGAGATCAATTCAGTTGCTGGCAAGATGGAACTGTACCGATTAAGAGAAGATTATATTCCGATCCTCCGCTTGCATAATATTTTTACCATTGAGCCGGGCAGTAGAGAACTTGAAAATGGTTTACTGGTTATTGTTGAAGCGGAAGGACACAAAGCCGGGATATTTGTTGATGATCTGTTAGCCCAGCAGCAAGTCGTTATCAAGAGTCTGGAAACCAATTTCCAAAAAATAGGTGGCATTTCCGGTGCCACCATTCTTGGTGATGGTACGGTCGCCATGATCCTGGATGTCACCGGTTTACTGGAAATATCACAACAGGAAAATTCAACACCCCCACCATCATCATTATTTGATAGCGCAAACAATAAGGTTGCATGAGGTAGAAACTGATGAATACAGAACAGATACAAGAATCCATAGATAACAATCAGGCAGTCAATGCGGAAACTCAGCAATTTCTAACTTTTATTTTGGCCGGAGAAGAATATGGCGTTGATATTCTCCGTGTACAGGAGATAAGAGGTTGGGAAGATGCTACAGAGATACCCAATACCCCTGAATATGTAAAAGGTGTTGTCAACCTACGTGGCACGATAGTTCCCATTATTGATCTCCGATTTCGGTTCGAACTGGAACAGGTTGAATACAGTAAAAAAACAGTGGTTATTGTCATGAAAATCTGCGGTGGATCAGGCGAGCGAACCATGGGCTTTGTTGTTGATGCTGTATCCGATGTTTATGACGTTAATCATGAACAACAAAAACCACCACCTGATTTTGGTTGTGTTGTGAGTACTGAATTTATCAAGGGACTGGCTACAATGGATGAAAAAATGATTATTTTACTCGATATCGATCATGTGGTTGATGTGGACGAAGTTGTTGAGACGACCGAATCTAAAACGGAACATTAACAATTGTACTACGACAGATAATTGATCGGGGACAGACTTAAGTCTGTCCCATAGAGGTATTAATTGGAGAAATGAAGTGAAGAGATCTAAAGGAAAAAAGGGTGAGTCAGGATTAATATCCATACTTGAAAATCTAACACTGAAAAATAAAATGTTACTGATGCTGATTATTCCAATACTGGCATTGGTCTTTTTTGCCCAGTCAGAAATGCGTCAGTCGATGAGTTTAGTCACGGAAAATGAAAAGATCGTTACCTTGGCTCAGTTTTCAGTCAAGGCCAGTGCCATGATTCATGAGTTACAAAAAGAGCGCGGTGCTTCAGCTGGTTATCTGGGCAGTGGTGGGACAAAATTTGTTAGCGAATTACCTGCGCAGCATAAGCAGACCGATGTAAAAATTGCTGAATTGCAATTATATCTAAAAGGATTTGATGCTTCGAACTACAGTACGAAGTTCAGTAAACAGTTAAAAGATGCGTTGGCTAACCTGGCGCAAATAGGAGAAAAGCGTCAGCTAATCCTACAGCAGGAATTGCCACTAGGAGAAATGCTCAAGTATTATACTAAATCACTGAATGCCCAGTTTCTGAATTTGAGTGGTAGTCTGGGCACCTTGAGTTCTAGTGGTGAGATCAGTGTCATCGCTGGTGCCTACGCAAACTTTTTGCAAAGTAAAGAACGTGCCGGTATCGAACGAGCAGTGTTGGCGAATACCTTTGCCAAAGATACTTTCGGTTCAGGAATGTTTAACAAATTCAAATCTCTAGTCACAGTCCAAAATATCTACATGAATGTATTTATGGGACTAGCAAGTAATAATCAAAAGGATTTTTATACCGGTAAGATGCAGGGTGAGGCGATAGATGAAACTGAGCGCATGCGTTCTATTGCACAGGAGTATTCGAGCACAGGTGGTTTTAATGTCGATGCGGGACACTGGTTCAAGATGCAGACCGCTAAAATTGGTCTTCTAAAACAGGTTGAAGATAAACTTTCAGCCGATCTCACCGATGGTGCAAATCAACTTATGGCAGCAGCGAAGGTAAGTTTTAGAAACACGTTGTTGCTAGCGCTATTCAGCCTGGTTATTACTGCATTCTTTGTATTCTATTTCATGCGAGCCATCCTCATTCAATTGGGTGATGATCCATCACGTATCAAAGAGGTCGCCGACGGCATTGCTGCAGGTGATCTTAATATGGAGTTGTCAACAGGTAACAAGGTATCGACAGGCGTCTTTGCCAGCATGCAGGTCATGCAGAAAAACTTACGTGAGCAGATAGAAAAAGATCAAAAAACAGCAGCCGAAATGGGTCGCATCAAAACAGCATTGGATAATGTTTCAACTAATGTCATGTTATCAGATGAAGATTATAACATTCTTTATATGAATGAGACGGCAATTCAGATGTTTACTGATGCGCAAGACGACATTCGAACGGATCTGCCGAACTTCAATGCCAGTACATTAGTCGGTACCAACATTGATGTCTTCCACAAAGACCCTTCGCACCAGCGCAAAATGCTGGATGCCTTAAAACAACGTTTTCAATCAGTACTCCTAATTGGTGGTCGAAGTTTTGGGATTGTCGCTAATCCGGTATTTGACGGTGAAGGCAAACGTCTGGGCATCGCGGTGGAATGGACTGACCGTACTCAGGAAGTGGCTGTCGAAAAAGAAGTCGAGTCTATTGTTAATGCAGCAAAAGCCGGCAACCTGGGTGAACGTATCGGACTTGAAGGCAAGGCTGGATTCTTTGGAATCCTGGCGAACGGCATCAATGACATGGTCGATGTTTGCGAGAAGGTGGTCGATGACACAGTACGCGTCTTCGGCGCTATGGCCGAAGGTGGTTTGACTGAGACTATCGAAGCGGATTATGACGGTTCATTTGGCCAGCTGAAACAGGATGCTAATGCCACTGTTAGCAAACTGACTGAGGTCATTAATGAGATCAAACGTTCTGCAGAACAAGTCAAGACAGGTGCCACAGAGATTAGTCAGGGCAACTCTGATCTAAGCCAACGCACAGAAGAGCAAGCCTCATCACTGGAAGAAACAGCATCGAGTCTGGAAGAGTTGACCGGAACAGTAAAACAAAATGCGGACAATGCACAAACAGCGAATCAATTAGCGGGTAGTGCGCGTGAACTGGCAGAGAAAGGCGGTGCGGTGGTGAGTAATGCGGTGGATGCGATGAGTGAAATCAATGCTTCAAGCAGCAAGATTGCTGACATTATCGGGGTAATCGATGAGATTGCGTTTCAGACCAACTTATTAGCTTTGAATGCTGCGGTAGAAGCGGCACGCGCGGGTGAGCAGGGTCGTGGCTTTGCGGTGGTTGCGAGTGAGGTACGTAGTCTGGCGCAACGCAGTGCGGAAGCAGCAAAAGAGATCAAGACCTTAATCAATGACAGTGTGAGTAAAGTTGATGAAGGCTCGAAGCTGGTTGATGAATCCGGTAAGACACTGGAAGAGATCGTGTTGTCGGTGAAGAAGGTGAACGACATCATAGCCGAGATAGCGGCGGCGAGTGAAGAGCAGTCAACCGGTATTGATCAGATTAATAATGCGGTAGCGCAAATGGATGAAGTGACGCAACAGAATGCGGCGTTGGTTGAAGAGGCGGCGGCGGCATCGAAGTCGATGGATGAGCAGGCGAATGGTTTATCAGAACTGGTTGCTTTCTTTAATACGGGTGACAACAACACTGTCGCTAAATCTAGTGTAGGAGAAAGACGTAGTAGAGATGAAAGACCATGGACAGAAGAACCACAATCAGCACCTGAGCCAGCAGTAAAAGAGCAGAAGAGAGTAGCAACAGCTGGTAGTAGTGATGAAGAATGGGAAGATTTTTAACCAGGAATAACTAATCAAGATACATGTAAATACGAGGTAGGGATTATGAAAGTTAATATGCCAGTAACGGACAAGGAATCTGAATTTGTAGAAGGTGAGACGATTGTTTCCAAGACTGATTTAAAAGGAAAAATTAGCTACATCAACAGCTATTTCCTGGAAATTAGCGGTTTTACTAAAGATGAATTAATAGGTAAAAACCATAATTTAATCCGACACCCTGATATGCCGCCTGCCGCTTTTCAAGATCTATGGAACAAAATGAAAGCAGGTCGCCCCTGGACTGGTTTCGTCAAAAACCGTGTAAAGAACGGGGATTTCTACTGGGTTGACGCACAGGTAACCCCTATCTATCAAAATGGACGAGTTTGTGAATATATGTCAGTTCGCCATAAACCAACGCAGGAACAGATTGATTCAGCAAGTGAGTTCTATAAACAGATTAACGATGGCAAGGCATTTCTCGAGCCTAGAGGCTTCGGAAAATTGGTAGCGTGGTACACGAATCTGAATATCAAGACAAAATTAATCAGCTTAATGACGGTGTTGGCACTTGCTTTTGTCGGGACTGTTCTGGCTAATGGTAATTTTGATCAGCTCATGGGTCAAAGTATTGCTTTTGCATTGTCATTTGTGGGGATATACCTATTGGTTAGCCGAACGATTCTGGCTCGTATGAATACGATGGAGGAATATTTCAAGATGATGATGGAAGGTGAATATAAATTTGATATTCCGATTGAAGCCAATGACGAAGTAGGAAAGTTACTACAGTTGTTAAAGTCGACACAAATTAAGTTGGGATATGACCTTGATGAAGCCAGACGTATGGCTCAGGCGGCAGGTCGTATCAAAACGGCACTGGATAATGTATCGACCAATGTGATGGTGGCAGATACCGATCTGAATATCATTTATATGAACAAAACAGTGCAGGAGATGTTCACTGATGCGCAAGAAGATATTCGCAAGGACCTGCCAAACTTCGATGCCAGTACATTACTCGGTACTAATATTGATATTTTCCACAAAGATCCGTCGCATCAGCGCAAAATGCTGGCGGAATTGAAAACAAGTTATACATCAGAACTTATTGTTGGCGGACGCACCTTGCGCATTGTTGCCAATCCGGTGTTTGATGAAGAAGGTAAGCGCTTGGGCACGGCGGTGGAATGGACTGACCGTACTCAGGAAGTGGCTGTCGAAAAAGAAGTCGAGTCTATTGTTAATGCAGCAAAAGCCGGCAACCTGGGTGAACGTATCGGACTTGAAGGCAAGGCTGGATTCTTTGGAATCCTGGCGAACGGCATCAATGACATGGTCGATGTTTGCGAGAAGGTGGTCGATGACACAGTACGCGTCTTCGGCGCTATGGCCGAAGGTGGTTTGACTGAGACTATCGAAGCGGATTATGACGGTTCATTTGGCCAGCTGAAACAGGATGCTAATGCCACTGTTAGCAAACTGACTGAGGTCATTAATGAGATCAAACGTTCTGCAGAACAAGTCAAGACAGGTGCCACAGAGATTAGTCAGGGCAACTCTGATCTAAGCCAACGCACAGAAGAGCAAGCCTCATCACTGGAAGAAACAGCATCGAGTCTGGAAGAGTTGACCGGAACAGTAAAACAAAATGCGGACAATGCACAAACAGCGAATCAATTAGCGGGTAGTGCGCGTGAACTGGCAGAGAAAGGC
Organism: uncultured Enterobacteriaceae bacterium; assembly: GCA_964437885.1. Classification (GTDB taxonomy): domain Bacteria; phylum Pseudomonadota; class Gammaproteobacteria; order Eutrophobiales; family Eutrophobiaceae; genus UBA7359. The sequence goes on along the minus strand of CAYTIZ010000034.1, from coordinate 6,213 downwards.
GGTGCGGTGGTGAGTAATGCGGTGGATGCGATGAGTGAAATCAATGCTTCAAGCAGCAAGATTGCTGACATTATCGGGGTAATCGATGAGATTGCGTTTCAGACCAACTTATTAGCTTTGAATGCTGCGGTAGAAGCGGCACGCGCGGGTGAGCAGGGTCGTGGCTTTGCGGTGGTTGCGAGTGAGGTACGTAGTCTGGCGCAACGCAGTGCGGAAGCAGCAAAAGAGATCAAGACCTTAATCAATGACAGTGTGAGTAAAGTTGATGAAGGCTCGAAGCTGGTTGATGAATCCGGTAAGACACTGGAAGAGATCGTGTTGTCGGTGAAGAAGGTGAACGACATCATAGCCGAGATAGCGGCGGCGAGTGAAGAGCAGTCAACCGGTATTGATCAGATTAATAATGCGGTAGCGCAAATGGATGAAGTGACGCAACAGAATGCGGCGTTGGTTGAAGAGGCGGCGGCGGCATCGAAGTCGATGGATGAGCAGGCGAATGGTTTATCAGAACTGGTTGCTTTCTTTAATACGGGTGACAACAACACTGTCGCTAAATCTAGTGTAGGAGAAAGACGTAGTAGAGATGAAAGACCATGGACAGAAAGTACGGATCAAGTTGTAACGAAAAAGTCAGTCGATAAAAAAATAGCCAGCACAGGTGGTGATAGTGATTGGGAAGAGTTTTAAAGACTCGATCATTATTTCACAGGAATACCTAGATGAGAACAATTGCTGTTATTAACCAGAAAGGCGGAGTTGGTAAGACTACCACCACTGCCAATCTGGCACATGCATTGACTTTGAATAACTATAAGGTCGTTACTATTGATCTGGATCCACAAGCTCATTTAGCTGCCAGTTTTGGTGTTCACGATCATGAAATAGCGGGTGTTGATGAGGTTTTGTTACATGGTGCACTGATCACTGATTGTGCAATCGAAGTACGCGAAGGTTTGAAACTGGTTCAAGCCGGCTCAAAACTGGCTGAAGTGGAGCAGAAGATAAATGGAGGTGTTTCACGCGGAACTTTATTAAGGAACGCGCTTGAAAATAAATTCACTGATCAGGATTTCGTCCTTATCGATTGTCCTCCCGCTTCAGGACTGTTGGTTGTTAATGCCCTGTTCTGTACTAATGAAGTGTTAGTGCCGGTGGTGGGTGATTATCTGGCTCTTCAGGGATTGTCATATCTTATGGGCACATTCAAAAATTTTGAAGAAAAACTGGGTCACAAGTTCAAAGAGCATATTGTTTTTACTCGGTACCATAAACGCCGTCGTCTACCGGAGCAAGTTCTGCATAAGTTACAGTATTATTTTCCAGAGCAAGTTTTAAAAACACGCATACGCGAAGTAGCTGCACTGGCTGAGTGCCCTGGTTTTGGCAAGACAATATTTGAATATAGAAAAAATAGTAATGGTGCACATGATTACCATGAATTGGCTGGTGACTTGGTAGCTGGACGGGTTATGTAATTGGGTTATGTAATTACAGGGATATAGGATATTTACTAATGGCTAAACGTAAAGCAAAAACAGGAATAAACACTTCAAAAAAAGTGACTAAGAAGACGTCGAAGAAAGTAACTAAGAAGGTATCAAAAAAGACGGCCAAAAAGAAAGTTAGTAAAAAAAGTACAAAGGCGCAACAACGAACAAACCTTATAGGGATTGATCCTTTGGCTTGGTTAGATGCTGACAATCAAGATGAAGTAGCTTCTGTTATAGAAAATGAAACCAGTAAAAAAGAATTATTAGAACAAGCAGTAAAAACAGAGAGTGTTGAACAAGAACTACTTGAACAACCTGCAATAAAAACGGAAACAGGAGTTGATAGTGTGAACAATAATGAAGCCATTGATATTAATCTAGGTACATCATTAACGATACGTGACATTTCTGATTTGATGGAAGAATTGAATGAGCTCGATAATGAAAAAAATGAATTGGTGTTCGAATCCGAACAGCTGGAGAAAGTTGATACTGCCGCATTACAATTATTATTGGGCTTTTATCTTAATGCTACAGGCGCTGGAAAAAAAGTTATTTGGCACAAACCAAGTGAGGCCTTTTGTCATGCTGCCGGGTTGCTTGGACTTCATGAGATTCTAGATATAAAAACTGTTTCTGCCTGAATCCCGGAAAATTAATAATAAAATCAGTGAGAACTTTGTGAGATGGATACTTTAGAGAAACAGCGCGAATTTGAATTTACCGATAAACATTTTAACTGGTTGAAAGATCTGGTTATGGATAAGGCCGGGATTTCACTTTCTAATAAAAAAGCAGATCTTGTTTATGGCCGTTTGGCAAGGCGATTAAGAAAACTGGATCTGGATGATTTTGACCAATATTGTGAACTACTAAAAAATGATAGAGGCGATGAATTAATTGAATTCGTCAATTCTATTACAACCAATCTCACCAGTTTCTTCAGGGAAAAACATCATTTTGAATTTCTGAGTAAAACGGCACTTAAATATTTATTAAATGAACGCAGACAGGAAAAACGTTTGAGAATTTGGTCTGCTGGCTGTTCAAGTGGAGAAGAACCCTATTCAATTGCTATGACTGTGCTGGAAACAGTTCCTAATATTAAAGAATGGGATATCAAGATTTTAGCAACAGATATTGATACTAATATATTAAGTAGAGCCAAGCAGGGGATATATAACAAGGAAAGAATTGAGGCTTTGGACAAGTCGCGTGTAAAAAAATGGTTTCATGATGTTAATGATGGAGAACGACAAGAAAAAGTTAAGGTCGATGAAAAACTTCAGGAGTTAATTACCTTTAAACCTTTAAACCTGATGAATGACTGGCCAATGAGAGGGCAGTTTGATGTTTTGTTTTGTCGCAATGTGGTTATTTATTTCAATAAAGATACGCAAAAAGTATTGTTTGATCGCTTTGCAAATATTATGAAAGACGATGCTTACATGTTTCTTGGGCATTCAGAAAGTCTTTTCAATGTTACAGATCGATTCGCAAATATGGGTCAAACCATACATCGAAAAGCGGCCTGATTATGAATGCGTTAACAAACGAGGCCACTAGAAAAAATACAATACTTCCTGGCTTTGAAGGACTTAATCGATTTCATAGTCGAGAATACGATATGGATATAATCAAGATATTGCCGGGTGAATATTACGTAACTAAGGCAGATGAAATCATCGCTACAGTATTAGGTTCCTGTGTGTCAGTTTGTGTGCGAGATACAAAGATTGGTATAGGAGGCATGAATCATTTTATGTTGCCAGAAAATAACCGACGTGATGATGATGGCTGGAAATTTAACCAGATTGATAAAGCAGCGCGTTATGGTGTCGATGCTATGGAACACTTGATCAATGAAATATTGAAGCATGGTGGAAAAAAAAATAATTTTGAGATCAAGTTGTGTGGTGGCGGCAAAATTATGAGTGCAATGAATGATATTGGGCGAAAGAATATCGAATTTATTAAACGCTACCTGAATACGGAAGGATATGATATTACCAGTGAGGATCTGGGTAGTGATAACCCGAGAAAAGTGCGTTATTTTCCTAAAACCGGGAAACTTCAAATCATGAAACTACGTTCATTACACAATGATACGATTATTGAACGTGAAGTTAATTTCCAGAAAGAATTAAAGGTTGCACCTGTTTCGGGTGATGTTGAATTGTTTTGAACTTAGGGATGTTCTGGTATGTATTGCAGGAACTGTTAATTAATTACTATGAGTTAGTTATCGATGGCAAAAGATAAAATTAAAGTACTTATTATTGATGATTCAGCATTGGTGAGAAAAATGCTGACAGAGATACTTAGTTCGGACAAGGAAATCGAAGTGGTCGGTTCGGCTGCTGATCCATTGATTGCACGAGAAAAGATAAAACAATTAAACCCGGATGTGCTGACTCTGGATGTTGAAATGCCGAATATGGATGGCGTTACTTTTCTAGCTAACCTTATGCGTCTTCGTCCCATGCCCGTAGTGATGGTCTCTACTCTAACCGAAGCAGGTGCTGAAATTACTCTGGATGCGCTTGAACTTGGCGCAATCGATTTTATCACCAAGCCTAAAATTGATTTTAATAATTCGATACAAGGCTATGCAGAAGAAATTATTGAGAAGGTCAAAATTGCTTCTATTGCGCATATTAAAAGTGATCTGAGTAGGAGTAAGAAAAGCAAGAATAGTAAAGTAGTTAATAAGTTGGAAGTGACAAAAAAGAACACAGCGGATGTAGTATTAGAACTCAAGAGTGGCAAGCGTAATTACAAGTTAACTGACACTATTATCGCTATAGGTGCATCTACTGGAGGTACAGAAGCAATTAAAGAAGTTCTTGAAGATATGCCTGCAAATTCCCCCGGCATTGTCATTACACAGCATATCCCGGAAAAATTTAGCGCCAGTTTTGCCTTGAGAATGGACAAAATTTCGCCTATGAAAGTCTGTGAAGCGACTGATGGACAACAAATATTACCGGGTCATGCTTATATTGCTCCGGGTAATCTGCACTTGCTCGTTGAAAAGAGTGGCGCACGTTATATTTGTCGTTTGAACAATGGTCCAGCGGTTAGCCGTCATAAGCCTTCTGTAAATGTATTATTTCGTTCGGTTGCGAATCAGCTCGGGCAGAATGCGATTGGCGTTATTCTAACTGGTATGGGTGATGACGGCGCGGATGGTTTACTGGAAATGAAGCAAGCCGGTGCAATTACCGTAGCTCAGGACGAGCAGAGCAGCGTGGTCTGGGGCATGCCAGGTGAAGCGGTAAAACGTGATGCTGCGGATTCAATATTACCACTGAGTCAAATTGCTTCCAGATTGATCTCATTGAGTGCAGAAAAGGCAGCATAATCTTTAAGTAATCAGGAATATTGCCGATAAAGGAGTATCAATTGCTAATACGGATGCCATGGATGTATAAAACTAGAATTTTAAAGAGTTATGCTTTCTCTTTCATGTTGAGCGTTGGCAGCGTTGTATATTTTATTGTCTCAGATAATTCTGCTCATGCACCTATGCTATCCACACTGGTTTTACTTTCCTGGATGATTACGATCTTTTTTCGTGAAAAACAAACAATACAAACAGGGACTGTTGTGCCCACTGCGGAGTCCTCTAAGCCACATTCAAGGAAAACAGCGGATGCTATTCATAAGATGATGCAGGAAGTAAATTCGACAATTGATGAATCGATGGTATCAATAAAGTCAGAACAGGCTCAGGTTCGGGATTTAATTTCAAATTCCGTCATGAATTTAAATGAAAGTTTTTATGGTCTTAATAGTGACGTTAGTGAACAGGCCGATTTAATAAATAATCTTGCTGGAAAATTGAAAAAAAGTGATGGAGAGGGAGAGAATAATACTGCTGAGGAAGTTAATGAGCAGGCTAACGATGTTATCAGCATAAGCGACTTTACTGGTAAAACTACAGCCATACTTAGTAGTTTTATTTCGACCATGGTCGATAACAGTAAACACAGTATGGATGTCGTCAAAAGCATGGATGATCTATCCAGCGTAATGACGTCCATTTTTGGTTTCCTGTCTGAAGTGAAACAGATCGCCGATCAAACAAATTTATTAGCGTTAAATGCGGCCATCGAAGCGGCTAGAGCAGGCGAAGCCGGCCGTGGTTTTGCTGTGGTGGCAGATGAAGTAAGAAATCTATCTATAACATCGAATAAATTAAATAGTGAAATAAAAGCTTGTGTTACCAATGCACATGAAAAATTGTCCGAAGCCAGTGCCATGGTCGGAAACACTGCCAGTGAAGATGTAACCCAGGTGATGCTGAGTACAAAAGATGTCAATGACATGATGGGATCACTTTCAAATCTGGAAGCCTTTATAGATGATTCTGTCAGTCGTGCTGCGACAATCAATCATGAGATTGCAGATAAAACATCAGTTGCAATCAGGAACCTGCAATTTGAAGATATCGTAAGACAAATCTCTTTGCACGCAGACAAGAAGATAGATGTACTTTCAGATTTTATACAAGGTTTTACCGCTGATCTTTGTCAGATAGAAGAATGTGAAGATGATGAGAAAGTGAATATTATGATCAATGATCTTGAAAATAGGCTTGAGAGTATTCTGGATGAGTTGATTAGTCTGCCTGGTAGTAAACCAGCATTACAGCAATCAATGGCAGAAGGTGAAGTGGATTTATTTTAACGATAATAATAGAAACAGGATTAAAATTATG